>JAHDGD010000198.1 GCA_020627825.1 Saprospiraceae bacterium | reverse complement strand
TTGCAGTTAGAGAACATGACCAATGGCTTTCTTGGGAAGAAGTGAAATTTTATGCCAACCTATTAGATTTTCCAATTGTGCCAGAGATAGAACTCAGAAGTAAACTCGATAAAACACAATTATCTGATAAGAACGAGAACGAATATCTATCAAAATGGTTAAAATCGAATCTTGGTATGACATGGGAAGAAAGCGTAAATACTGAAGGAATTCTTGGAGGATATGATCCCGAGACTGATAAGCCTTGTTCAGAAGGCTTCGTAATCAGAAACGCGGCATCATACAAAACAAATCAAGGAAGCATAAATGTATCATCTAATGAATTCAATAACTTATTTAAACTTGTTAGACAATCTCACGTAAAAACGGATGTCCATTGGACAAAGACTTGGAAACCAGCAAAGCTGGTGGATTATCAGAAATATAGTTGGTTAGCATATTCATACTTAAGCTCGGTCTAATGTGGAAGTTTCCAAAATATCAAGTTAACAAAGAATTGGATTGGGATGATTTAGCCAATTCTTACGATTGGATTGCGGAGATGAAAGGAGTCCAACAAGACTTCATATGGCATGCCGAAGGAGATGTTTACATCCACACCAAAATGGTAACTGAAGAACTATTGAAACTCTCTCACTTCAATTCAATCTCTGAACAAGACAAACACATTTTGATAAGCTCGGCACTCTTTCACGACGTAGAAAAGAGATCAACTACTACTGAAGAAGAAATTGAAGGACAATTACGCATTGTATCTCCAAGACATGCTAAAAAAGGAGAATTTACAACAAGACAAATTCTATACACTGAAATGTCTACACCGTTTCAAATTCGTGAACAGATTTGTAAACTCGTTAGATTACATGGTCTTCCGTTGTGGGCTATCTCAAAAGACAATCCCGATAAAGAAGTTATTTACTCCAGCACTGTTGTAAATAATGAATTACTATCAACACTTGCAACCGCTGATGTTCTAGGTAGAATTTGCCAAGAAAAAGAAGAGATACTAATGAAAATAGAACTCTTCAAAGAGCTTTGCAAAGACAATCAATGTTACACCAAGCCAAAGGAATTTAAATCAAGCTATGGAAGATTCTTATACTTCAATAAAGAAGATGCATATGTAGATTACTTGCCTTTTGATGATTTGATTTGTACTGTAACAGTGATGAGCGCTTTACCAGGAAGTGGGAAGGATACTTACATAAGAAAAAACTTAGACCAACCAATTCTATCATTAGATGACATTAGAAGGGAGCATAAAATATCACCAAAAGACAAAAAAGGTAATGGTCAAGTAATTCAACTTGCAAAAGAGAAGGCAAAGGAATATCTAAGAGCAAAAAATTCATTTGTTTTCAACGCTACCAATATCACAAAAGATATGAGAAGCAGATGGATAAGTTTATTTACCGATTACAAAGCAAAAGTCAAAATCATCTATATTGAAGTACCATACAAAACATTACTAAAACAAAATTCAGACAGAGAATATAAAGTACCTGAAAATGTAATTAATAAACTGATAGGAAAACTTGAATTACCAGACTTCACAGAGGCACATGAAGTGGAATACATAATTGAAGGTAAAAACCTATCGCTAACAAGTGGTAATGACAGCATATCTACTCCTTCGTCGTAGAGACACTGCATACCACCGATCCGTTATCAGCAAGGAACTTAAAAAAATGGAAATAGAACTTAAGATATCAGAAAAGGTTAAGACCATAGATGAATTTTTAGATTCTATAAAAAGAGAAAATTCTAGATTTAAAGTTCGTAAAAGTGCGAATGGAAATGCATCGCTTCATTTAGAAGCAAAAATGTTCGATTTTTTTGGAAGTTATGGAAGCCCTGCGGTATCATACGTGAAGGGAATTATAGATTCAACGGTACTGAACAATCTAAATCCAACAATTAAACTGAAAGGAACTTTGTTTTACAAATGCACCCAATATTTCCTGATTATATTTCATGCATTTATCTTAACTAGTATCCTTATAAATTTCGACATTTTGTGGGTTGGTATTACAATAACAAGTCTTGTCGTATTTTTGAGCTTTAATCACTTTATGTACAAAATGGGAGAAGCAATTTTTCATGGAAAACTATACGATGAAATAAGAGACGGAAAAAGAATCCAAAAATGAGGATTGAAGAATATTGGAATAAAAGTATTATAGCTCTTCAAATTAAATTCCCAATTTTAGAATTTGAAATTAATGGCAATGGACTAGTTAATTCTTACTCGTCAATTAGAGACATTATTGGACAATGGAACCATTATTTGGTTGAACCTATTGACAAGCAAGAACTTCCAACATATTGGATTGACGATACACTAAATTTATTTACAATTGTTTTCAATGAAAATTTAAGATTTAAAGAGCCAATTTACATAGGTCCACTTAAAGAAGTTAAATACAATGAATTAATAGGAAATGCAGAATTAGAGCATTTACAGCTAACCGAAATAACACAGAATCAACTAAAGAAACTTAAATTAAAAATGAAACCCAGCTGATAACAATAGATGACCACAGCATATCTCTCCTTCGTCGAGAGACGCTGGGTATCATTATCCGTTATATATAATCGCTTTAAATCACTGACATTCCTCGTAATAAAACGCTTTAATTCTTAACACTAATATCTTCCTTGCTGCTAACTATTTTCACAGTTCTCACTTGTACCAAGCAGGCTCTTGATGCGTAACTTGGTACGTCTTAAGCAATTCCCACTTCCTAATTAATTCCACCTGATAATCAATATCTTTATTGGAAATAGAACGGAATGCCACTCTTGTTCAGCAGGCAAGTGAGAGCGTTTTCTTAATCCCATGTTCGAGCAGGCTTCTTAATTCCAGGATGAGTGGCATTGAGCTCGCCCGCTAGGAAGATTCCTATATAAAACAAGTTAAGCGACAATATATAACATACGCTATATCTCCATTCTTTAAGCGTTCCTTTTTCGCAGTTCAAACTTCATCTTTTATAACTATATCGTAACTTAGAACAACAAGCAACTTTCTAAACACTTAAAACGGAGTATAGCTTTTTCCGTTATAGATCATGAAAAATTAAAAATTGGAACCTACAGGTCAAAACATAGAATACATTGGAATTGGATATTGGGCAATTCTTACAATTAGTATCTTTTGGGGATTACTAAGAAACAATAAATCAATAATTGTCCACTTTGTTCTCAGCAGTGTTGCATTGTACTTCGCATTGAAATTTTATCCATTAGAATTAAAGTCAACAGGAAATAAAAATCCTGCTGGATTTCTGTTTAGCCCAATTATTCTCATTTTTTTATATGCATTACTAAGACAATTTTATAAGAAAGTTTACAATATTGAACCTGACATGGAAGCCTATTCTGGGTTTTCAAGCAGAGATAGAAGAGGGCTAAATTTTTTAGATTATGTAACAGCAATAGTACCAATAGGAACAAGTGTATTTATTGGTCTATATCTGGCAAATAAATAAGTGTGTTCAAACAATTTCGCAAAAATAAATCAAAACTACTTCCAATTCAAAATGCATTGAAACAAGGAGAAAAAATAAGTAAAGGGAACTTCGGTCTAACTCTGATGTATAAAAATCAAGTATTGCTACAAATTGTAAGATCGAAATTCTTTGTGCAACATGGATTCAAACCAAAAAATCTCAACAGTTTTTGCGAATTAAACTTTTTCAACAAGAACAAAACAAACACTGAGGAATTCAAACAATTATTTGATTCAGAAGACAATAGAACGAAATATTTTAAATTTGAAAATCCTAAAGAAAACTACAATTACATTTTAGAACTTGGAAATGATTTTGAGCAAATAGAATCGAAGGTTTCGACAACAGTAAAAGAAATTTATAACTTAGCTTTTGAGGAAATAAATATTGAATTGAATTACTAAATAAAGATGAATCACGATCTATAACAAGCTGTGATCAGGGAATCGCTCCTTCGTCACGACTCCCGATACAGCCGATCCGTTATATTCCATTGAATGAATTCAAACATCAACATAGAGGAAAGAAAACCAATTTGGATTGTATTATCTGAATTTTATTTAGATACAGAACTCCAAGAAGCAGATTTCAGGCACATTGCTGCGACAATATTGGATAGTCCATATACGATTGAAGAAGTTAAAGAAATAAATAAATATGAAGTCTCTCCTTCTCTCCAAATTAATTTACTCAGCGTTGCAGGTGAATGGGCAGGATTTGATGAAGAGTGGCTTATAGATAGGATTACTAAATCTCTTTCAAATAGAAGTGCTATCAAAAGAATTGCAATTGAAACATCTTACAAGTCACTTAAATGGATGCAAAAAAAATATTGGAAGTTATTAACGAAAACATATGAGGCTTATAAAGCTGATCCAAATTCATACATTCTAAAATGTAGAGAATTGATGAAAAATGAAATTGAACCTTTTGAATTCTCAAAATTTGAAAAAACAATAGTTCAAAATTTATTCAAGAAAGCTAAAGAATACAAAACACTTAATAAGTTTGACACTTTTTGTTCCTATCTTGAAACTGGCCAATATTGGACAAACATATGGACAGCTTATTGTCTCTTGGAATTTTTCGAATTAAAAGAATCAGACAAGAGCATATATATGGAGAATGAAGTACAAACGATAAAATTATGTTTAGGTGAAATAACAAGAAACTCTCAGTACTTTAAAACTGACGAAGCAAAAGAAAATTGTAATGAATGGACAAACAAAATGAAAACGGAATATAACAATAGATGACCACAGCATATCTACTCCTTCGTCGTAGAGACGCTGGGTATCATTATCCGTTATGAGCAAGCTCCAATTTTTCCTCGAATTCTGAGATTTAAGCTTCAAAACAAACGAATTTTGTTGACTTTTATGTCAACTTTACCTATCTTCACTTTTAAGCAATATGAATGGAGAGAATAACAGATTTGAAGTAGAATTTTTAAAGGAAGCATTTGAATTTATTCAAAACTTAGACTCAAAAACTCGAGAAAAAGTTCTTGAAAATATTCGTATCTCAAGATTTCAAAACAATCCAAAATTGTTAAAAAAAGTTGAAAAAGATATTTGGGAGTTTAGAACAAAATATATGTCAAATCAAATTCGGCTATTAGCATTTTGGGATGTAAATAGAAATTCATTCATAATTTGTTCGCATGGCTTTATAAAGAAAACCCAAAAATTACCAATAAAAGAATTGAAAAAAGCCAAACGAATACGAAGAGAATATATCAATAAAATGAAGTAAAATGAAAACTTATAAATTAAGAGATATAGAAGATAAATTCATAGGGAAAATTGGTACTCCAGATCGTGATGATTATGAACTAAGAATCAAACTCATGCAATTTGGTCAATTGATTAAAGAAGTTAGAAAAGAAAAAAAACTAACTCAAAATGAATTAGGCGAATTAATTGGTGTTTCAAAATCTCACATCTCTAAACTTGAAAATGGAACTTCAAATATGACTATAGGAACAATTTTCAAAATCTTTGAGGCAATGAAATCGGATATACATTTCGAAATTAGAGAGCAAAAATTAGTACCTGCTTAATTACCGAAAAACGCCAGCTCATAACAATAGATATCAGATCATATCTCTTCGTTCCTCAGAGAGACGATCGATATCATTATCCGTTATATCTCATGCCACCGCCAAGTTCCCGAATTTGGAAATAATTGACAAAGTTCCTATATTTGGAACTAATGAGAGTAATTGCGAAAAGTACACTTAGAGATTATTGGGAGAAAAATAATGAATGCGAACAATCTTTGCTAAGTTGGTATAAAGTAGTAATTAAGGCAAATTGGTCAAACTTCAATGAGGTCAAAAATCAATTTGGTTCGTGTAAAATTGTTGGAAATGACAGAATTGTCTTTAAAATCAAAGGCAATAATTACAGATTAATTGTGAAGGTATCATTCGAGAATCAATTGATTTGGGTTCGGTTCTTAGGTACGCATTCTGAATACGATTTAATTGATGCTAAAACTATTTAAATGAAATTGAAATTAATTAAAACTAAAAATGAATATCAAAAAGCCTTGGCACGTTTAGATGAAATTTTTCATGCTAAGAAAGGGTCCAATGAACAAGAAGAGCTTGAAATTCTTGTCTTGCTTATCCAGAAATACGAAAATGAAATTGCAGGTGAATTCCCTGACCCAGATCCAATTGAGGCTATCAAATTCAAAATGGATCAAATGAATTTAACTCAAAAGGATTTAGCAGAAGTCATAGGGCTTAAAAGCAGAGCTTCTGAAATTCTATCTCGAAAAAGACCAATGAGTATCAACATAATTAGAAAAATTAGTCAAGCTCTAGCAATTCCTGCTGATATTTTAATTCAACCGTATGAAACTGCTATATAAATAAAGCACGAGATATAACAATAGATAATCACAGCATATCTGTTCGTTCCTCACAGAAACGCTGGATATCATTATCCGTTGTACGCAACTTTGTGTCAAAATTGTTTACCTTTT
>JAHDGD010000197.1 GCA_020627825.1 Saprospiraceae bacterium | reverse complement strand
TAGTATCAAATTTAGTGATATTCACAAAATCACTCCACCAACCCCCAAAACCCCCTCCCAAACCAGCAAAATAAGCTGCTATTTCACGACATTTTGGAATAATCTTGATCCTATTATCCATTTCACTTCTTCACTCTTTACTGTTTTCAACAGCAAGCCTTAAAGCACTTTGTCTTAATTCAACTTATTTCCTTGATAATTCGGGTTAAACTCTAAAATGTCGACTAAATTCTTCTTAAAATTTGTGATTTCTTTCTTAGTAAATTTCGAAATAGCTAAGTCTATCCTCTATTTTTAAGACGAACTTTCCTATTATAATTTGGCTTTACCGCCGACATTCAAAAACTTAAATGGAGTAACTATTCTACAGCTTCAAGTGTACAACCTAGTTCAGTGGCTTTCTTGAAATCTTTAGTATATCCTGTTTTGCCTCCAAGCTTTTTTGCTGTTCCCAGGTAAAAGTAGATGTCTTCTAAAGGAATATTGTCAATTCCTTCTTCTATTTTCAAGGCAGACTCGAATGCAGCTATTGCATCTACATGTCTTTTCAACTCAATCAATGTACGTCCATAATAATAAAACGCATGACGCTTGTAAGAGTTATTGATATCTCCCTCAGGGAAGGTTCTTTTGGTGAACAATTTAAGATCGAATTCTGCCTTATCCCATTGTTTTAACTTGATATGGCAATCTGCTTTTAATCTTCTTGATTTCCAGTAGATGGATTGTAGGGCCAATGATTTTTTACAAGCGATCTCAAGTTGATCGATTGCTTCTTGATATTTTTCTTGAATAATGTAAACGCGTGCTAGACCGTAATATGCCATAGGGTTCGACTCATCAATACCTATCGTTTTTTTGAAATCTCTTATGGCGTCAGAGTATTTTTTCAACTTTATGTTGATGTTTCCTCTTCTTTCATAAGCCATTGCATTTTTATCGTACTTCGTAATGGCTTTCGTTAATTCTTCAAAAGCTTCCTCTTCTTTTCCTTCTTCTTTTGATAATTCTTTTCCTTTATGGTACAGTTTTACAGCTACTTTGTCACTTTTGGGCTCTACGTCAGAATAGTTTAATATTTTACCGCTATCCGTTTGCCAACATTTTACAACACCTGTCATAGCGAATTGCGCGCAATAGTCTAAAAGGCTTGTTGTATTTTTGAATGTTTTTTCGAAAGCTTGACCTACAAATCGTGGAATGTTAAGTTGTAGCTTTTCGTCCATGAAAATATCGGCTGTTTCTTTGAAAATGGCATCTGACTTGAAGTAATTTTCAAGTCTATATTCATACATTTTTTTTGCTTTTTCGTATGATTTTTCGTTTCCAAAGTCTAAGTTTCCTTGTATTATAACACGATATAACATTATACTTCCTTTCTTTTTTCGGTTTTGGTAAAAAATTGTTTTGTATGCATATTCAATGCAATAACTATTCCATTTATGCAGGTCTAACGGGGAGTTTGGAACATAAAATAAAAGGAACGGTAACAAATATATTGAATGTAATTCATAATCAGGCGGTTAAAGCGCTACAGAAGTTACATATTTATTTTTCTAATTTATTGCCAGACGGTGCATCCTTCCGTACAATTCTTACAAATTTCGATTTGATCTCTTCCTTTTAGTATGGAAGTACGGAAGTTTTTATACGCAGGATTATGCCATATTTCCTTAAAGTTATCTTGCTTGAGATCTCCTAGTTTATGGGTAGCGTCTTTATCAAAACAGCAGGGAACAACCGCTCCATCCCAAGTGATGACACAGCTGTGCCATAGCTTCCAGCAGCTATTCACTAACTTATGTTTCAACTTGTAAGTTCCATCCGATTGCTTTTGATAGCGCGAATATTTTTCAATTGTAGGAATCAGGGGATTCCCGTTTTGGTAGTCGTAAATTTGAGCAGTTTTTAATTTTACTTCATCGACTCCTATTTCTTCAGCTAGTTTGTATACTTCAGGGATTTGATGTTCATTTGGTTTTACAACCAAAAATTGAAAGATGATGTGCGGCGTCGCAGATTGCATTTCTTTTTTTGCCTCAACTAAGTTTTTAGTTCCTTGTAGTACATTGGAAAGGGTACCAGACTTTCGATATTGTTCGTAGACTTCTTGCGTAGTTCCATCAACAGAAATGATGATTCTTTTGAGCCCCGACTCAATCGTTTTACGTGCATTTTCTTTGTTTAGAAAATGACCGTTGGTAGAAGTGATGGTATAGATTCCTTTTTCAGATGCGTATTTTACCATGTCAAGGAATTCCGGATTGATGTATGGTTCTCCTTGAAAATAGAAGATGAGGTACATGAGATCTTTGTAAAGTTGATCAAGTGATTCTTTGAAAAAATTCGATTTTAAGTTTCCTGTTGGTCGGGTAAAAGACCTCAGGCCGCTGGGGCATTCTGGACATCTTAAGTTACACGCGGTTGTAGGTTCGAATGATATCGTCATTGGGTTTCCCCATTGCACAGCTTTACCAGACCATTTACTGATGTAGTAGCTGCTATAGATTTGAAAGGCATTGAAGAGCCTACGCGGGCTAAGATTTTTAATGAAATTCCAAGTATCAGTCCAATACATGGGGTAAAGGTAAAAAAATAGAGGTATTTGGGATTTTATGCTGGCTATAAATGAATTTGAAAATTAAGGGCATTGAATAGTTGTAGAAAAATTAGTTACAATGACAAATAATCGAAGGATGCTTTCTATTTTCGCAAAAAAATCAAAATCATGAATTTGCAGTATAAAAGAGTCCTATTAAAATTAAGTGGGGAGACGCTGATGGGTGATAAGTCTTTTGGGATTGATCCTCAGAAGTTGGTGTACTATGCTCATGAAATTAAAAAGATTACGGATATAGGGATAGAAGTAGCCATTGTAATAGGAGGAGGAAATATATTCCGAGGACTACAAGCTAAAGATTCAGGTATCGAGCGGGTCCAAGGAGATTACATGGGTATGCTTGCGACTTGTATTAATGGTATTGCTTTACAGGGTGCTCTTGAAAATGAGGGTTTGTATACACGTTTGGTTACAGCAATTGAAATGCGAGAGATAGCGGAACCTTATATCAGAAGAAGAGCGATTCGTCACTTGGAAAAAAGAAGAGTTGTCATCTTTTCAGGAGGAACGGGAAGTCCATACTTTACGACGGATTCAGCTGCTGCATTGCGAGCGAATGAAATCAACGCTAATGTATTATTGAAGGGGACACGAGTAGATGGAATTTATTCAGCGGATCCAGAGAAAAATCCCGATGCAACAAAATACGATTCTATATCATTCAAAGATGTGCTGGCAAAAGAATTGAACGTTATGGATATGACAGCCTTTACCTTGTGTAATGAAAATAAGCTGCCGATTATCGTATTTGATATCAATGAACCAGGAAATTTATTAAAGACTGTTCTTGGTGATACGACTGGAACTATAGTAAGTTAAAATGATTCAGAATTATTTTCGCTTGGGGTTTGAGCATATTCTGGATCTTGAAGGATATGATCACATTCTTTTTTTAGTGGCCTTATGTTTACCTTTTCTTTTAAAAGATTGGAAGCGGGTGTTGTTAATGGCAACTGCGTTTACCATCGGTCATTCGATTACTCTCGCATGTGTAACCTTGGACATCATCAAAGTTTCAGGAACATTGGTAGAATTTCTTATACCCGTCACGATAGCATTGACAGCCTTGTATGATTTAGTGAAGAAACAAGGAACGATAGGATTAAGTTATGTAGGCGCTTTGGTTTTTGGTTTTATACATGGAATGGGATTCAGTAATTTTTTGCGAAGTGCTGTAATGCCTGGAGAAGAAGATCAGTTGATTACTCAATTACTGGTATTTAATATAGGGATAGAAGTAGGACAGATCATCATTGTATGTATCGCTTTATTGATTCTCACAGGATTGTATCGTGTGACAAAAGAAATGAAGCTGATGAAAAAACCAGCTTATCAAGTAGTTCTTGCTGTAGGGATTATCATATGGTCGCTGGTGATGGCAGGGCAGCGAATGATATAAAATATAGATGTTTTAAATCAATCTGAAACAATTTCTACTGCATACGCATTTTCCTGACTAACCCTTTTTATAGCCTGAATGATCTTTTCTTGTTTTTTAAGCGGAGCGATAGCACAAATACTTCCACCCCCTCCTGATCCTACAATTTTTGCTCCATATGCACCAGCATCTAGTGCAGCATCAATCATCGCATCAATCTTGGGCGTGGTGATTTTTAACTGATTTTTCAATACCTCATGATGCTTGTTCATTAGTGCTCCTAGCTCAGCATAAGGAAGCTTATCTTTTTGTAAAAGTTGGAAGGCATCTTGTGTGATGTTATGATTTTTGATGGCTGCAGTAAAATATGGAGATAGCTCGGACGGAAGAGCAGGTAAGTAATGCTCAAGCTGTGACACTTTTGTTTCTTGAAGCTCAAAACCTTCATGAGCATTTTGAACTATTCGAATAGCTTCTTGAGCATTCGTTTTAATATGACGCAATAAACCAATAGTATCTTTAGGTATTCCAGACTCTGCTAAAATAAGCCCTTCAATGGGTTTGTTTATTTTTACTATAGCATTTGAGACATCCGTTTCTAAGTAAATAATGTTGCCCAATGCTATGGTATATTGATCCATTTTTCCTCCTGGTGATTGGTGTTCTACAACTTCCGATTCATATGCCAGTTGAGCGACAAATGCATTGGTGATTTTTTGGGGACACCCAAAACAACCTAATAAAAAACGTACCCACGCCACCACAAAGGCAGAGGAACTAGATACCCCAGCATTGATAGGAATGGTCCCTTTTACCGTAATGGTATAGCCTTTAGTAGGAATGCAATGATAGCGTCGCAATACTTTTAAGGTAGACGCAATATGATCTCCTTTTTCTAAATCTTCAAAAAGTTCATCTATAGGAATGCTACGAGAAACATTCAAGTCTTTTAGCTTAAGATGAAACATTTTATCCGCATTCGGAACCCCTCTTATTTCAATGTAACGATTAAAAGCACAAGCTATGATGGGCAACTCAAGGTAGTCTTGATGATCTCCAAAAAGACAGATTCTTGCCGGCGCTCTACTGACCACTTCATTTGTTGCCATTAAAAGGTATCCTTTATCCAGTTATAAGGCTTGCGTTTTACCCACATGCCCCGAGTAAAATCAGGGAAATCTTGAGGTGCGCCGTTATTTTCTATAGAAGCCTCTGACAATGGAGTGACAGCGCTCCAAGCTGCAGCATCATAGGCATCAAGTGGCGGAGCAATATTTCGTTTGGCAGATTCTACAAACGCATTCAGAACAAAAAAGTCCATTCCACCATGACCTGATCCTTGAGCATACGCTCCATATTTCTTCCATAATGGGTGATCGTACTTGTCAAGCCAAGGTTGTGCATCATCCCATCGGTGAGGTTCCGACTTTCCTTCTATATATATTCTGCTGCCATCAACTTCCCATAGTCCTTCACTGCCTTGCACACGAAAGCCAAGCGAATAAGGTCTCGGAGAATTACAATCATGCGTAATAATAATCGTTTCTCCATTGGCTGTTTCAATAGTGGACGTAATCACATCCCCTTGTTTGAATTTTAATTTCGCATTCGGGTGATCTTCGCCGCCATTTTCAACAATATATTTATGTAAACCGACAGCTTTGCTGGCATGTGAAGTCATGGAAACAAAGCGATTTCCTCGATTTATGTCGCACATTGTAGCGACGGGTCCTAGTCCATGTGTAGGATAAACATCACCATTTCGAAGCAATGAATGCTGAGTTCGCCATTTCGATTCCGAGATTCCTTTATCGCCGAATTCAACACCTTTTCCATAAGGCGTAATCCCGTCATTCAATTTAACAAACCGAAGATCGTGCTGATAACCACATCTGAAATGGACCAATTCACCGAATACCTGTTGGCGGACCATATGTAAAACGGCCAGTACATCTCTTCGATAATTAACGTTTTCGAGAATCATAAGATGGGAGCCAGTTTGCTCATGTGTATTAACAAGATCCCAGCATTCCTCTAGTGTATTTGCAGCCGAAACCTCTAGTCCTGTATATTTACCTGCTAACATTGCATCTTTGGCCATTTTCGTGTGCCATAACCAAGGCGTGGAGATGATAACGGCGTCAATTTCTGAATTTTCCAGTAGATTTTTATAGTCGAGCTCATCTTTGCCATAGGTTTTGGGTTTGGTAAAAGAGGCTTTTTCAATTAGAGACAAACATAAGTCGATTCTTTTCGGATCAATGTCGCATATGGCAGAAATGATAATGTCTTTACGCAAAAGTAAATTAGAAAGATGATTTGTACCACGTAAGCCTACGCCGATGAGGCCTACTTTTAGTTTTTCTTTTTGGGTGGCCCCAAAGGAGATGTTGGGTGCTACCATTAAACCAGTTCCTAAAATGGAGCTTTTTTTGACAAAATCTCTTCTTGATTCCATATGTTTTTGCGTTTAAGGTAAAAGGATTGTTGTGGTTTTTTGTGGGGTGGT
>JAHDGD010000196.1 GCA_020627825.1 Saprospiraceae bacterium | reverse complement strand
AAGTAACCTGCTTTGCATAAAATTGTTGGGAATGTCTCTTATCTTTTTTGGGCTTGAGCCCAAATAAGATCCATTTTCATGTTCTTCTTCTATGTCCTGAATGAAGAATGACGCTCCATATTAAAGAAATACCATTCAATAGATTGTAGATTAATCATATTAAGTATAATTTTACCTTATGTATATGAATAATAATATTTCAAAATTACTTCAATTGGCTCAACTGCCCGCAGTTCTGAGAAAGGACCTCGCCGTACGGTATGTGCCAATTTTATAGTTTGTAAATAAAATAAAATACATCGAGCGTCCAATAATTATTTATTGGACGCTTTTTTTTTACTTTTTTTAAAGAAAATGAACGCATAATCAAATTTTAAAAATAAAAACGTAAGGAATCGAAACAATTGAGAGACAGGCATTTGTGAAATTCACTCGACTTGCATCGTGCGAGAACACCTAATCTATGTCTAAACCAATCCTAAAGCACTGATTAACAGCAAAATAAATAGTATAAATAATTTGATATTATCAAAAATATACAATTATATTTGCCTTGTATTTAAAAATAAAAAAATGAACTCATTACATAATATACTCTTTCTCCAACCCCAATGTCAAAAGACAAAGAAATACCTGTTTAAAGAAAAAGCTTCTTAAGATAATTATGTAATCGATATAAAGAGCACTTCCTTTAATTAGGTAGTGCTTTTTTTTTGTCCTTAATGAAATCTCTCGACTGTCTCTCGTGAGGTTCAGTAAGGGCTATCTGGGAAGAGAACGGTGGTTGTTTCCTCGCATTGGAAGCGAGAGGTCGCAGGTTCGAATCCTGCTTCCCAGACATATTTTCCTGTAGTGTAATGGTAGCATGTTTGAATTTGGATCAAACGGTAGGAGTTCAAGTCTTCTCAGGAAAACAAAGATAGAAACTTGCATCAGCTGTAGAAAAAAGAAGTTATGCGGAGGTGGCGGAACTGGAATACGCGCCTGATTTAGAATCAGGATTTTGAGAGTTCGAATCTCTTCCTCCGTACTTTTTATTCTTTTTGGAGAACGGTGGTTGATTGCTCGCTTTGGATGCTAAAGATCACAGACCTGGTGCAAATTTAAAATAGTATTCGAATCATGCTCCCCCGACGAAATTTCCTATTGTGTAAAGGTAGCATAAGTGAATTTGGATCACTTGGAAGGAATTCGAATCTTCTCAGAAAAAAATGTCATACACTTTATTTTTTTTGGGCTCGAGTCCAAAAGACATTGAACGACAAAAAAAGGCTATCCTGAATGAACAGGATAACCTACATATATATACTCTTAACCTGAGTTCAGCATGAATTGCGAATGCAAAAATCAAAGAAAACAGTTGATGCAATGTGTTTTATTGAAAAAGAGGAGAACCTCAAAATCAGGTTTTCACACACAATCTTTAAGGGGATACATTAGTCTTTAAATCCTTTTATACACCTTGTGTTTACGAGAAAAATCATTCCACAATGATGTACAAAATTGTTGGGTCGATAACTGATGATCATTGTAGTAATACAGTGTATCATTGCATGAAACTGCTGGAATTGACTCTATATTATAATGTAGAAAATCTTCTATTTCAGCAATTGTCTCTATCCGAAATAACACATCTTGATCCTTCAACATCTTCCTAAGACACCCTTGCAATTCAAGAGTTGTATCTTTAACGGTCCCAAAAATCTTAAGGTTTATCACAATTACACAAGTTCATATTGGTTTACGACAGACTTATCAATCCCTACTCTTTTCAACAAATCGTAAGTAGTAACAAGGCCTACTAATTCATCTTCTTCAACAATTGGAATCGCATGAAATGCATTGATCTTGAATAGTTCAAGGGCTACATTTATTTTATCAGTAGGTTCCATTTTCGCAATGCCTGAAGTCATTATTTTCTCTACTTCATAATGTTTCATTCTCAATTCATCTACTAATTGCTCTTCGAAACTATCCGAAAAACCGCGTTGGAAAAAAAGAAAATCACTTTTGCTCACGATACCTATCAGTTTCTTACCATCAACAACAGGTATGTGGTGAATATTGTGCTTCTTAAAAATTGCAGCTACTTGGGCAATGGTGTCTTTTTTTTCAAGTGTTATCAAATCTGTTTGCATAATACTTGAGATCGGTGCTAATAAATTCATAATTATTAATATTTGTTACGAAGTTCGCACCTATTTTCTGGTGAATTGATGATATTTATCAAATCTAAAGATGACATTTATCATCTTTTTGAAATCCTATTCTATGCACAAAGACAATTTACGTTTGCAACTTGAAGCAGTTATCGATACCGCTATCGATGGGATTATCACCATTAGTTCGAAAGGAATTATACAAACTGTGAACAAAGCTGCAGCTCGTCTTTTTGGGTTTAAACCCAAAGAAATTATTGGTAAGAACATTTCTATGTTGATGGGACGAGAACACAGCGAACAACACGATCAGTATCTTAAAAATTATTTGCACACAAGAATCCCAAAAATTATAGGGATAGGACGTGAAGTAAGAGGAAAAAGAAAAGATGGTTCCATGTTTCCTTTTCGCCTCGCTGTCAGTGAAGTTGTGTTAAATGACCGCATCATTTTTACCGGAATTATTCATGATCTATCCGATGTAACAACAGCACAGACGGAAATTGAAAAACTAAATAAAGAACTCGAACAGAAAGTCATTCAACGAACACGAGAGCTAGAAGATGTTGTAAATAAACTTTTACAAACCAATACCGCTTTACAAGCTCAAATTTCGAAACGAAAAATTATTGAAGAAAAGTTAGTTAAAAATGAACAAGACTTAAAAGCTGCTCTAGAGACAGAAAAGGAATTAAATACCATGAAAAGTAGATTCGTCTCTATGGCTTCGCATGAATTTAGAACCCCATTAACGTCTATTCTCTCTTCAGCAAATCTATTAACTAGATATACAGAAACCGAGCAACAAGAAAAAAGAGAGAAACACATCAATAGAATAAAAAACGCGGTCAATAACTTAACAGGTATTTTGAATGATTTTCTCTCATTAAGCAAACTAGAAGAAGGTCATGTTCGAGCTACCCCTTCGAATTTACAACTGAATACCTTATTAGAAGAGATCAAGGATGACACATCCATAATCCTCAAAGAAAATCAAGATATTCTGATAGAAAACAGAGAAGATGTATCTTTATTCACCGATGAACACATTCTAAGAAATATTATTTTCAACCTCGTTTCGAATGCTATTAAATATTCAGAAGACAATATAGTCATAAGAGTTTCTAAACATGATGGTGAGGTAAGAATAGATATCATTGACAAAGGAATGGGCATATCTGAAGCAGATCAAAAACATTTGTTTACAAGATTTTTCAGAGCTTCCAATGTTGCCAACATACAAGGTACCGGACTAGGACTGACCATCGTAAAAAGATATGTAGACATCTTACATGGAAAAGTATTTTATGAAAGCACATATGGAAAAGGCAGTGTGTTTACAATCTTGATAAATGATTTACAATGAAAGGAAAAATTTTAGTTATTGAAGATAATTTTGAAGTCAGAGATAATCTAGTTGAATTACTAGAACTTGATGGCTATCAGGTAAGTCAGGCTGAAAATGGTAGACAAGGAATCAAGATGGCACATGAACAAGATCCGGATCTTATTTTATGTGATATCATGATGCCAGAGCTGGATGGTTATGGAGTTCTAAAAATTGTTAGTAGAAATGAAAAGTTGATGCATGTCCCTTTTATGTTTCTTACAGCATTAGCTGAAAAAAGCGATATAAGAAAAGGAATGGGGCTTGGTGCTGATGACTATATTACAAAACCCTTTAATGAAGCAGAGCTACTAGATGCAGTGGAAGTGAGAATGAAAAAACGAGCTGTTATAAAAGACGTTATGCTTCATAATAAAACATCAAATCGAAGTTTTATTGATGAAAAGAAAGCAATCCATGATTTCAAGGATTTTTTGGGCTCGAGCCCAAAGAGAACTTTTCTGAAAAAGGAAGAAATTTATACTTTGGGACAATACACAAGAAATGTATACATTGTCCATGATGGTTTGCTGAAAGAGATCAGATACAGTGAATTTGGTAAAGAACTGATTACTGACTTTTATACTGCTGATGATATTTTCGGATACTATGATCACTCGATGAATTCGAAATTATCCGCTACTGTAACCGTTATCAAACAAGCTCAACTTTCTGTTATTCCAGTCGCTGATTTTGAGAAATTTTTGCATGAGCATGAGGATTTTGCCATCCTATATAGAAACCAAGAACTACGCAAAATAAGATACGCATACGATAAATTAGTAGACTTCGCATATGCTTCTTTGCGCGAAAAAGTAGCAAAATCTATTTATGAGTTAAGTGCAAAAATAGGAGAAAGAGAAGGGGTAGTTGAGGTATCTAGAACGGACCTGGCAGCATACACAGGTCTCGCAAAAGAAACGGTAATACGAACCCTTTCCGAGTTAAAAAAAGATGCCATTATTGCTGTAAAAGGAGCAGAAATCGAAATCCTTGATCCATTAAAATTGCAAGCTATTTTCAAGTAATTCTTGGAAACCCTGAATTGCTTTTTGTCCTCGAGCATGTATTAATCTCAATGCAATTCCCCTACTGAGATTTTGTACTGCTAATTCTTGCCTTAATTGAGCTAAATGGAATTTCAGGATGTCCATTTTAGGATGAAGAGGCTTTTTGTTTTCATCTATCGAATCCATAAACCCACTGATCATATGCTCATTTAACCATTCACTTGCCATAAGATAACGTATAGCTTGTGTATCGCCATAATATGTTTTCATCTCTACCACCTCCAGAAAAATGGGACATTCTTCTTTGATTTCATCTATAACATGAAACCTATTGTCGGTGTCGCTGTCGTATAAAACATGGACATAAGCTGTTGTTTCGAATACAATAAAATACAAGAATCTATAACGCTGAAGTATGATATCTTCAACATGTTTTTTCATCTCATTTGCTTGAGTGGCTTTAGGAACTTTTATAGAAATTATTTGTAGCATCTCATTAATTTACCACTAAATTATATGTGGTAGGCTCGAAACGGATGATAAAAATCAGGTTTTATCGTGAGAAATGTCATGCACCTCAACTAATATGAGATCTAATTTTACAATAAAAAAAGAAATGACAAAGAACAAAAAATCTAGACAAATCAGTATGCTTATGGTTCTCATTCCTGTAATATTCTTTGTATTACTAGTTATAATGCTTATCGTAATCAATAAATGGTACAATCTATAACACTAGAGTATTCTTAAACCCTATTAATCTTTGGAATAAGTTTTTTTAAGACTTGCTAGGAATTCACTTTTTACAACTGTACAATAAAACATAATAATTATGCTCGTTTCACAAATAATGACAACCAAATTGATCACCCTACATCCCAAGGATAAAATCAAAAGGGCTGAAGAAATTTTTAATCTTTACAACATCCACCACATTCCTATTGTCATAATGGATAAAGTTGTAGGCATTTTATCTCAAGGAGATGTATTATTTTTATCGCAAAAGCCCGTCATGCATAGTTTTGACCAATTTATAAAAGAACAAAAACTTAGTTTGGGTACAATTGACGAAATCATGACAACCCAAGTCATTACAGTTCCACATAATGCGCAAATAAACGATGTTGCTGCGCTTTTAGTTAATAAACGAATCAATGCTGTTCCCGTAGTAAATGAAGGCAAATTATGTGGAATTCTTACCAGCTATGACCTGTTGAAGCTCATTGGAAATGAAACACTGAAACAAGTTGAAATAGAAAGCTAGGCAGTGGCTAAATCTACCGACCATTTCTTTTTGGGCTTAAAGCCCAAAATCCTTTAATTTTATTACACAATAGAAACAATGTGCAGTACTCATTCAATAGATGGTTCCATGCTATTAACGTAATTTACAAAAGCATTCTAAGCAATATTTTACTCTACATATCCCATTGCAACAAATAAAAAGTGAATCTCCACACCTTATTGAAATAAAAGCATTTGCTACATCTATCGATCATTTCTTTTGGGCTTAAAGCCCAAAGTTCTTTGTACTCGATATAACCTTATAAATTCATAAAAAAAGTTTGAAGTAAACATGTACCTCAAACTTTACCTCAAAAGGTTGACTTGAAAATTGAAATATTACTTTATACAAATGAACTGCTGATAATAATCACTCACCTTATGTCGTATTTTCAACTTTCATTCCAATTAAAAACAGTTGAACTGCATATAAAAAGCAACGATCTTTTCAACTCTCTATTTTTTATTAAATCGAATACCTAAAAGAGCGCTTAAAAATATCGGCAAGCCTAGTACGGCCAAGTAAGGAACGCCCGCAAAAAAACTGCCTATAATAACAGCCATCATCAAGTAAAAGCGAATAAATAATATATCGAATCTTATATCAAAAGGTTTCATAATTTATATTTTTTGTACACTACAAAGGTATCAACAGAATGCGCTGAAGTAGATGATATAAACCATCAAGAAG
>JAHDGD010000029.1:5471-36699 GCA_020627825.1 Saprospiraceae bacterium | reverse complement strand
CGTTTTCCGCGAAAGTGGTCAAGTCATTGCATCGAAGAAAGTGGTGAAGATGTAGGCTTGCTATTTTGCTTTTGCTATAAAGAGTATAGCGTGATCAAGTGACAAGAATCTACTTGCTAAATTCTCCTTTTATTTTATGCCTAATTATCAACCTCCATACTTCCCGTTGACACTTTAACTTTTGCTGCTGGTTGAATAATAAGACTTTTTAAATATACCGGTGTTGTTACAACTGGGCTGTAAGGGGTAAAAGCAGGTATAATGACTTCGTCTGTTGAGACGGGAACATTTCCACCTCCCCAATTCACGGGATTATTCCATATTGTATCTTCTACACCTATCCAGCCTTTTGCATCTCGATTTACCAACACATATTGTCCGAATGAATTTGACAAGTTAGTCGTATTAAAGTCTACCGTATTAGATGTATGGTTGATCATATGTGCAAGTGTTATACTTGACCACGTCATACCTTCTGCATTCTCATCTCTTGTTGTTAACATATATTGATCAGCAGAGCTGAAGCTTGTTAAAATTCCTATATCTTCAAACGCCATCTCCTGTAAACCAGTAAATGTTTGATTTGTACCATAATTATTAATGACCCAATAGGATTTCGAAATGGGATTAAGTTGACTTATTGTATCAGGCGGTAAGTTAATACGCGTAAAAACAAGATCGCCATCAGCATGTGTTCCTTGAGTATCGAATATCAATTCTATTCCTGTCACTGAACTGTAAGAACCTGCTTGTGTAATAGAAATCTTCTCACTTATTCCCCCTCCTACAGGAGCATTGGACTTGATTCTTTGTGTTGCACCCTTCATACTTGCATTATGCGTATACATCGATTTGTCATAAATAGTGCCTGACCCTTCATTGAATTGAAGATATACCTTTAAATCCGGATCCGTTTCTACGATATCTTCTTTTGTAAGGTGACGCAACAACCTTATCTCATCTTCAGACAAAACTCGATTCCAAATACAAACTTCATCTATAAAACCAATAAACGTTCTATTCCCACTTGTCGCATCATTACCTATCCTTGTTACGGCATCAAATGCTTCAGTTGGACTATTTACTACTCGTGTATACGCAATGCCATTTAAATAGATGGAAACTTGAGTAGGTTCTACCACAAGTGCAACGTGACTCCATTCATTAAGCGGAACATATGCTCCACTAGACCAGGACCACCCATCATTATTCCAGTGATAACGGAGCTCATTATCAGACTTTATACTAAGACCTGCTGTGGTGGTATTTCCTCGTGAAAATAAAATTCCTGCCCAATCATTTTGCGATCCATTTGGTTTAATCCAAGCGGTCATTGTTATCGTATTTGTATTCAAGTTCAGCGGTGGAATCTCTGCATAATCACCTGCATTTCCTGGTAATTCCAATAATTTACCAGGAATAGAATCTATCAAACACGGTTTCGTTGGTGTAGATTGTGTAGTTGCTTCTGGTGTATTCGATAAAATGATTTGTTGGTCGCCTGTAATCCTTGACCCCATATCATATGCTAGTGTATTCTCATTAATCGTCCATGCTGAAGCATTCGTTTGCCAATTCTGATCCGTTTGGTGTTCTCCCCTTGTGTGCAAAATGGCATCGGAACCATTGGAAAGTCCTGTGATAAAAGAATCTGTTGTGATAAAAGATATTGAATCTAGAAAAGCAAATCCCTGATTTTGATCCGTCAAACTATTTATAATCCAGTAATGTTCCGTCACCTCTCCATTAACCCCATTAAAAGGATGACTATTCAGTCTTGAAATAACAATATTTCCTGAAAGTGGCTCGCAATCGGAAAACACCATCTCTACTCCAGTTTGAGAACTTGAATACTGAACATCTGTTTCTTGCAATTCGATATACTCCGAAGTACCTCTTGCAACTGGCACACTACTGGTTTGCAATGTTGCAGAAGGGTTCATGGTTGCATGATTGCTTTTTGCTTTATCTCTTACAATTGATCCGAAAACTGTTTCATTAAATTGATAATAGGCAATTAACTGGGGGTCCGATAAAACAAGGTCGTCTTTCGTCAAATGTTTTAAAGTATAAATTTCTTCATCTGTTAATGCTCTGTTCCACAAACTTAATTCATCGATTTCTCCTTTAAAAGCCTTGGAATAATGCCCATACCCTATATATAAATCCGTGATATTTCCTGGGTCCAACGGAATATTGTGGACATACTTTTCATCGTTTAAATATAACGTTGCACCACTTGGTGTAATCACTAATGCAACATAACTCCATTCATCCTGAGGAATAACCATTCCACTATTTCCTGCCCAGTTACTCGCATTGCCAGGCCACTTATACCATAATCTAGAGCCATAGTAATCATAAATTAACCCTTCAGTATAATCGCAATGTGCACACCAATCTCCACTTGATGCAATAGCAGAAAAAGCTTGTTGGGGGCCTTCTGGTTTCCACCATCCAGTCATCGTAAAATGTGTGATGTTTTCAAGATTGACTTCATTTGCAATGAGTGAATGACCATCGAAATTTGTCTTTAAAGCCTGTCCACTAATCGTATCTACAGCACAATCATCGGAAAGTGTTACGAAACTGGTAACCATACGTGAATCAGTATTTCCATTACCATCTGTTACGGTTAATGTAACGTCATATGAACCAATATGTCCAAAAACAACTTTTGGGCTCCGACCCATAGCATTGCTAATATACACAGGTGCAGGATTTATTTCCCATAGCCATGTTGCTCCATCTTGGGGCACAATCGAATAACTTTCCAGTTGACTTGTATCTTTTGCACAAACGATGTTCTCCGTATTGATTATGGGCATTGCTTGTACTTTACTGGGTTCCCCCAAAGTTGTCTCCCATACTCCTTTGGCACTTGCCATTCGAATTTTACCATCTCTGTAAAATGGCAGAATCATAAACCCTTTATGTTGGGTGGGTAATCCTGAATCATAAGCGTTGTAGATCATTGTGCTTTTATCGTACACAAAAAACCGATCATTGGTCATGATGTATATTTTATCCCCTTGGGTAGAGGCATGAAATATCATATCTTTTATGCCTTGATTTGCTATGGTGGTTTCATATCTATTCGTCCAATTATTTCCGCCATCTACTGAACTAAATATTTTGTTTCCATTATCCGAAGAATTCGACGCCAACCAAATCTCATCTTTATCAAAAGGATTCAATGTAAAAGACAAATTCCTCCAAGATCCACTTGTGTAAGGAGGTGTTGTAGTTGCCATCCATGAAAATCCTCCATCTGTTGATTTATAAATCTTCCATGTCCAATAGCTTTCTTTTACGATCGCATACATATAAGATGGATCGTGGCGACTGATCTCAAATCTTTTAATGTCTCCTGTAAACGTGTAGATAGATGTAAAGCTACCACCACCATCTGTTGACTTATAAAGGCTTGATCCATTTCCAACAAACAACACATTTGCTTTATTGGGATGCCATTCCATTTCACTGTATTCAAAGTGAAAATAGGATTCTGTTGGCATCAATGAAATATTTGTTATTGTTGTAGCGCCATCCGTAAGGCTGCCATTTAGCCTCCTTGCTCCAATATCAGAATAGTATGTTTTACGATTATCAATAGGGTTCACGTAACCTGTTGAATTTTCAGCCCCTCCTAAGAAAAGAGAATTCCCTTCTCCATACCCTTCTTTATATGCTCCATTTCCATTATGGTAACGTCCTCCTACCCATATATCTTCATTCCACCCATGTCCAAATCCCCAATAATCACTTGCATATATCCCTTTCATCCGTGTTTCCATCGTCTGGCATTCATCATTCGAATAGTTAATTCCACCATCGGAAGCAATCCATATATCCGAACCTACAACCTCTATGTCTTGAATATCAGCATGCATAGAAAGGGACCTTGTTCCCCGTATGTATTCGATATTCTGACCTTTATTTCCAGATTCGCAAAACCATATTGTACCGATCCATAACTTATCTGGATCTGTAGAAGAAACATCTATGTCAAAATTATACCACCCTTGATGATACCCACTTGAATAACCAGCGACATACCAATTCGTATTCATGTCATTTCCTGAAGGATAGGACCACGTTCCATCTCCGTTGTTAATGGAAGCACCATCAACACCTGCATCGTTCTGCCAAGATTCTCCTACATCATCACTATAATATATCCCTATCCAACCATTGTCCCCTTGTTTACCTGTCGCTATGATTCCTGCATATATCCTATTGGGGGCTGCATCCGTAACACCTATTTTGCAACCATTTACTGTAGCATCTTGAACGGAAGAAGGTGTGTAAAAATTCTGATCCTTTAACGTCCAGTTTTCACCACTGTTATACGAAATAAATATTTCAGGTCGTTTCTGTGCATCGTTGAGAGCCGCTAAGTATAGGGTATCGTTCGTAAAAGGTTTCGCTTCTATATCGTAAACTTGTCCACTGAATTTTGTTGTCCATGTATTGCCACCATCTACACTTTTTAATAAACCATCATTTGTAGCAGCGTAAAGAATATTCGTATTATCTGAATTGATATGTAATTGCTGAAAAGATGCCGAGGCTGTATACTGAAGATTCCACGTTACTCCTCCATCAACGGTTTTGTAGAGTCCATTCCCATCTACAACATAAACGATACTAGGGTTAAGAGGGTCAACTTTTATATCTTCAGGATTTCCTATTGCATAGGATTCACTTACAGGCGACCAATTTAATCCCTTGTCCGTTGTTTTGTATATACCTCCTGTTTCCATTCCTGCATACACAATGGAGGGGTTCGAGGGAGATACCCCTATGCAATATACATTAGCCTGTGTAGGTCGTGTCGTTCCGTCAGCATTAAACGTTTCTTTTGGTCCTAGATTTACCCAGGTGTTCGTCGTGTTTTTTAAAGAAGAAGTCTTTTGTTTCTTGTACGTTTTAAACACCTCACTAGAAGAAGGAACTTCAACTGTTCCATTATCTAGCGTATAATTTCGAACCGCTTTTAACCAATGTTTGTAATTCTGAACATGAATGTTTTTTTCCCATTTGTGTACTGCATAATATGCGGCATATAATCGTGTAATTTTCTCATACTGATCATCTTCAAGATACATGGTCTTGGCCCATAAAGGTGTGGATTCATTTACTTCAGGAATAGCTTTAAACCATTCTGGATGATTCGGCTTTGGAAAATATGAGCCTTTGGATTGGGCGTATAAACTGGCTGAAATAAGGCAACCAACAAGGCATAAAAGTACTTTATGAATCATACATCTTCTTTGACAATTTGCATAACAAAGATAATTTAATATTCATAAGTGCATACCGTCTTTTATGTATGTGCCACCTACCATACACTATCATATATCATCGCCTCTTAATCTGGTATCCTTACCTTTTCTAAAAATTACTAATTTTGCAGTATGATAGAGAAGTTGGAATCCATTAAGAATCGGTATGAGAATTTAAGGGAACAGTTGTATGATCCGGAGATCGCTGCTGATCCTAAGAAATTCAATAAAATTAATAAAGAGTCCAAAGGTCTTGAACCTATAGTTGCGTTATTCGATCAATATCTTGAAGCACAGGGTAACCTAAAAACTGCTGAAGAAATGCTTTCTGATCCTGATCCCGACATGAAAGAAATGGCGAAGATGGAAATAGGGGAACTTCGTCCTCGACTGGAAGAGATGGAAGAGGAAATGAAGATCTTGTTAATCCCCAAAGATCCTGAAGATACCAAAGATGTCATCATGGAAATACGATCAGGAACTGGAGGAGATGAAGCGAGTATTTTTGCAGGAGATCTTTTCCGAATGTACAGTAAGTACTTCGAAAAACAAGGTTGGAAAACAGAATTGTTAACGACAACAGAAGGAACTTCAGGTGGATATAGCAAACTAACCATGGAAGTATATGGAACCGATGTATTTGCCAAATTGAAATTCGAATCAGGAGCACACCGTGTTCAGCGTGTTCCAAAAACAGAAACTCAAGGTCGTGTGCATACATCTGCTGCAACTGTTGCTGTCATGCCAAAATTCGAAATCGAAGAAATAGAAATCAGCAAAGCGGACTTGAAAGTAGATACTTTCCGATCCTCAGGAGCAGGAGGTCAGCACGTAAATAAAACAGAATCTGGTGTGCGTTTTACACACCTACCTACGGGTATTGTTGCAGAAAGTACAGACGGAAGATCTCAGATCAAGAACCGTGAAATTGCCATGCAGCGGTTGTACGTAAAAATCAACGAAGCGGAACGAAAGAGCAAAATGTCAAAGATCAGTGCAGAACGTAAATCTTTGGTAGGATCAGGAGATCGATCGGATAAAATCAGAACGTATAATTACCCACAAAATAGGGTAACCGATCATCGCATCAATTTGACTTTGTATTCATTGGATAAAATCATGGAAGGAGCAATAGATGAAGTCATTCAAGGTTTACAAGTGTACGAAAACGCAGAAAAGTTAAAAGCAGGGGAGTCTGTTTAAGGGTAACGCCTAGAAGTAAAAGCAAGAAATGAAATTTTCACAGTTGGTTGGGTCAGAAGCATCATGGTCATCGTTACGTGACTTGGTCACTGAAGATATTATGCCACATGCGCTATTGATTTCAGGTCCACAGGGTAATATTAAATTGGCAGCCGCGTTGGCATATGCTGCTTATATCATGTGTGAAAATAAGGAAAACCATGAGGCCTGCGGAACATGCCGAGCTTGCAAAAAGACGTTTCAACATATCCACCCCGACGTACATTTTTCCTTTCCGTTTTTTGGGTCGAATGCTGTGTCGGATGAATTCATTAAACCGTGGCGAAGCTTTTTGGGGTCCCACCCATACGGTACCATAAGTGAATGGCTTGATCACATAGACGCTGGCAATAAACAGGCAAATATCAATGTGAAAGAGTGCCGTGCAATTATTCATAAACTGAACATGCAAGCATTCGAAAGCGATAAGAAAGTCTTGTTTATGTGGCTTCCTGAGTACTTAAAAAAAGAAGGAAACCGCTTACTAAAGATCATAGAAGAACCTACAGAAAATACTTTTTTTATCCTCATTACCGCTAAAGTGGACCACATCCTTCCCACGATTATTTCACGGTGCCAGCACATTAAATTGCCACCATTGCAAGACGAAGAAATAAAAGAGGCACTTGAAACGAAAGGAGTAACACCAGATCAAGCACAGAATATAGCTTTCATTGCGGAAGGGAACATGAACAAAGCATTGGAATTAACGAAAAACTCAAGCTCAACGCTGGATACTGAGGTGTTGAGCTGGTTACGAGCATGTTACAGTGGTAAGGCGATCGAGATATTAAATTGGGTAGAGGCTTACGCCAAAAAATCAAAAGACGACCAAAAGAATTTTTTAAGTTATGGATTGCATTTTTTACGAGAAATCGCGCGTGTGGGGATTTTGGATGACAATCAACTTAGAATTCAGGAAAAAGAAATAGAAACTGCAAAAAAGATAGCTAGGATTATTAACTTTGAGAAAATAGAAAAACTAAGTAATATCCTGACGGATACTATTTATTATATAGAGAGAAATGCTAATATCAAAATTTTAATGTGTGATACAAGCCTCTCTTTCAAGAACGTATTGCGACAGAAATAGTCTGGAGCAAGATTAAATATATATAGAATGGCATGTGCAAGTTGTAGCGGTACCAATGGGGTATCGAAGGGATGCGGAAATAAAGGCCATTGTGCGAGTGGAAGTTGTAATAAACTGAATACCTACGACTGGTTATCGAAACGAGATTTACCTCGTCCTACCGGTCAAAACATAGTAGAAGTAAGCTTCAAAAATGGAGCTCGAAAAGACTTCTTTTTTATGGATCACACTTTACCTGTAGTGACAGGTGATATGATTGTGGTAAACTCTGGCAATGGATACGATATAGGACGATTAAGCCTTACTGGCGATCTCGTTCCGCTCCAAATGAAAAAGAAAAAGGTCAAGCAAGACCGTGTTCAATATAATGTAATTCGAAAGGCGAACGAAAGAGATCTAGAGAAATTACAGGAAGCAAGAGACCTTGAAAAACAAACGATGGTCCGCGCTCGTGTTATTGCTCGTACGCTGAATCTCGACATGAAACTAGGGGATGTCGAATACCAAGGTGACAAAAGAAAAGCAACCTTTTATTATACCGCTGAAGGGCGTATTGATTTCCGAGAACTTGTGCGTTCTTATGCGAAAGAATTTCGGGTAAAAATAGAAATGCGTCAGATCGGTTCCAGGCAAGAATCTGCTCGAATAGGTGGAATTGGTTCTTGTGGTAGAGAATTATGTTGTTCTACTTGGTTAACGGATTTTAAATCGGTATCAACAACTGCAGCTCGTTATCAATATATGGCCATTAATCAATCGAAGCTTTCTGGACAATGCGGACGATTAAAATGTTGTTTAAATTATGAGCTTGATAATTATATGGATGCGCTTTCTCACTTTCCTGAAAAAGCAGATTACATCCATACGGCTGATGGGAAGGCCAAGTTGATGAAAATCGACATTTTCAAAGGATTAATGTATTATTCATTGAAATCTCCTAAAGGAAGAATGACCGTCGTACCGATGGACAAAGAAGATGTTAAAAAGGTAATCGAACTGAATAAAAATGGCGAGAAACCTGCATCTCTAGCCAGTCTACAAAACATGTCATACACGCCTGAAATAGAGGACGAACCAGACTATGAAGATGTAACTGGAGCTGTAGAATTACCCTCTAAAAAAAGAAGAAATAAAAGAAGAAAAGGGTCGGAGCCCAAAGGAAAATCAGGAGGCAACAATAAACCTACTTCGTCTTCTAAACCGAACCGTTCGAAGTCTGTTAAAAAACAAGGAGGAAAACCGTCGCAACCCAAAAGCAATGCACCGAAAAAACAAGGTGAGAAAACAAATGCTGAAGGCGGTAAAAAACCGACAAACAAAAGAAGAAATCCTCGAAAAAACAGAGGGCAACGTAAAAATGATGGTGGTAATAAACAACAGAATAGCAAGCCACCTAAAGAAACTAAATCATAAAAAGAAAAAGACACAATGGCATACGATTTATGTGTAATAGGATCCGGTCCTGGTGGATATGTAGCAGCAATACGAGCTTCTCAACTAGGTCTAAAAACAGCGATCATCGAAAAATACAGCACACTAGGTGGAACCTGCTTGAATGTAGGATGTATCCCCTCCAAGGCATTGCTTGATTCTTCGGAACATTATCACAATGCAAAACACAACTTCAATACACATGGAATTGAGTTGTCGAATCTTAAAGTGAATATGAAACAAATGATCCAACGCAAAAA
Organism: Saprospiraceae bacterium; assembly: GCA_020627825.1. Taxonomy (GTDB): domain Bacteria; phylum Bacteroidota; class Bacteroidia; order Chitinophagales; family Saprospiraceae; genus JAHDFB01. The sequence continues at coordinate 27,385 of JAHDGD010000029.1, read as the reverse complement.
CGAAGTGGTGGATCAAACCTGCAAAGGCGTTGATTTTCTAATGAAAAAGAATAAGATCGATGTATTTCACGGTTTTGGAAGTTTTGTAGATAAACACAATGTGAAGGTAACAAAGGAAGATGGAAGTGAAGAAAATGTTGAAGCTAAAAACATTCTTATAGCGACGGGATCAAAGCCTATTGCTCCTGCTCCATTTAACTATGACAAAAATAGAGTCATTACGTCAACCGAAGCATTAAACATCGATAAAGTACCGAAAAGCATGGTCGTGATTGGCGGAGGTGTTATAGGTCTTGAATTAGGAAGTGTATTCGCGAGACTTGGAACGAAGGTTGATGTGGTAGAGTTTAATGATAAATTGCTCGGTTCGATGGACAAAGATTGTGCAAAAGAATTGCAACGTTACATGAAGAAAAAACTAGGGGTAACGTTCCATTTAAAGCACAAAGTAGTTGATGTAAAAGGATCAAAGACGAAAGCAAAAGTAAGTGTAGAGCCTCGAGATGGTGGAGATCAATTCGTTATTGATGCGGATTATTGCTTGATCGCAATAGGGCGATATGCGTATACAGATAAACTTGGCCTTGAAAATGTTGGTGTTCAAACCGATGATAGAGGTCGAGTAGAAATTGATGATCACATGCGAACGAATGTGGACAACATCTTTGCAATAGGTGATGTGGTAAAAGGAGTTATGCTAGCACATAAAGCAGAAGAAGAAGGCGTATTTGTTGCCGAGATGCTGGCAGGTCAAAAACCACACATTAATCATCACTTAATTCCAGGCGTGGTCTATACTTGGCCTGAAGTTTCCGCTGTAGGCTATACGGAAGCAGAAGCTAAAGAAGCAGGATACGAAATAAAAGTAGGGAAATTCCCATTCAAGGCGCTTGGTCGAGCACGAGCAAGTATGGATCTAGAAGGTATGGTAAAAATCATTGCAGATAAACATACAGATGAGATTTTGGGAGCACATATGATAGGAGCCAGAGCGGCAGATCTTATCATGGAATTGTGTACGATTATGGAGTATAGAGGAACGGCTGAAGATTTATCTAGAATCTGCCACCCTCACCCTACGTTTACAGAAGCAGTAAAAGAAGCAGCATTAGCAGCGACTGATAATCGGGCGTTGCATGTGTAAGATGTACAACCTCACCCCTTCCTTCTCCAAGATTGGAGAAGGGGGTAGGTTTTATTTTGTGATGTGCTTTATAGTCATATCCATTTCATCACTCCATAAAATCATGGCATTAAATAGTCGAGCTTTTTTAAAATTTTGAAGGTCTTTAAGGTAAATATCTTTTGGTTTTATTTTTTCTTGATCAATGAGTTTCGTTCTCATGGTTCCTTGAAGTAAAGGGACTTTGGGCGTAAGCCAATTTTTTCCATCATAAAAAGCAATGTTACAATAAGACGTGTCTAGAATTTTTTCATTGCGATAAAATAATACATCATCGCAGGTGTCATTATCTGCAACGTATTGGTTTATAAATTTTCGATCTTCGAATTTATGGGTATAGGTTTCACTAGTTAGTTCGGTTAGTTTTAAAGAAGTAATTGACTTGCTTTTGTATGGATTTATTGTGACAACCTTCAAGCCATTTTCGATAGCATATGAAATTCGTAGTTTATGCAATCCTGTTTCTGGTATATCAAGTTTTTGTCGGATTTCGATCAAGTTCAAGTGACATTTTTTACCCTTCGAGTCAAATGCACGCTGTATTCTTTCTTGATGATACCTCAGGTTTCGTACTTGACCATTATATACTCTTATACTTTCAAAAAGATGGCACATAAATTTTATCTATAAGTTCATTGTATTCTGCCTCTTCGTCGCTTTGAAAGGTTATTCCACCTCCAGATCGATAAAATGTTTTGTCTCCATTTTTTTCTACGAAGCGAATCAACACACAGCTATCAAGTGTTTCACCATCATAAATCCCTGCAATTCCCGTATAAAAACCACGCTTCTCTTGCTCTGCAGCACGTATAATTTCACAGGTCTTTTCTTTGGGGGCACCCGAAATAGATCCTGCTGGCAATAAATCCATCAATATATTTCCGAGCTGATTTCGCCAATCTTTCGGGAGGTTTCCTTGTATCTCCGAACTCACTTGCAAGAGGTTTTTCTCAGGAGTAACGATTTCATCAATGTATCGAAATTTTGTTACCGCCACATTTGTCGACACCCGACTTAAATCATTCCGAATAAGATCCACAATCGTATAATGTTCCGCTTCTTCTTTCTTATTGGCCAAGATTTTTTCGCGGGCATTTTCGATGGACGCATCAATGGTTCCTTTCATGGGATAAGAATATATTTTATCATCCTTTATTTTCACAAAACATTCCGGCGAAAAGCTAACAAATCGATCTTTCCATAAGATTTTATAGGGAGATCTCGCAGAATGGAAAATTTCTTCAAGCGTATAATTCGTCTCTATTTCCGATGCAAACGTAAGGTTCAACAAAAAACTATTGCCGTATTCGATTTCGTTTTTACAATATTGAAACGCATCAGAAAATCGGGATCGAGCAACAGGTGTTTTGTGAAAAGAAAGTTCCTTATCTACGCGTAAAGCATCACAACAGAAATGCCCATTGCTGAAAAAATAATTGATCTCTGATGGAAGATTATTCAAAGGAAAAACCTGCAGGTCTTCTAATTCATAATCGAATAGAAAAAGGAACGGAAAACGCATGCGCGCTAGACTATTAATTTTTTCAATGATATTCTCCACTAGACTTTTTTCTCAAACAGTAAATGTACGTAAATTGCGGGTTATAGGATAAAAGAGAATGTCATATGTTGTTTATCAAAAAAATAAAATCTGATTTGAAAGCACCTATTAAAAGGGAATCGATTGTCTAAAAACTTTGTTTATATATAAAATGTACACATAAACATGACAGATAGAGAGTATAAGATCTGGGAAACTAAACCTACATACAAAGCTAGATGGGCTTTTCTTGAAATTTTTGGAGGAGGATCAGAAATTGGGCCATATACTGCTGTTCTTCCTGTTTTATTTATTTTGAATATAATTGGAATAATAAAAATGTATCATGAAGGAAATTATCTTTACTGTAGTATGTTCGTTTTTGTATTATGTCTCTTAATGTTTTTCCCAGAATTTCATAAACACATAAGAAGAAAAAAAACAGCATACGTCGTTACAAATCAGAGTATAACATTTTATGATTATTGGTATGGAAAAAAGAAGAAAAACACCATATTGCTAAAAGATATTATAAGGGTTTATCTTGTTAATTACAAGGACGATATAGGTGTTATTTATATTTATTCAAAAGAGAAGAATTTCTATACACGTAATTTTTGGAGCGGAAGCATAAGGCCTACAATTACAATGGAAGATATAGAGAATGCTACTGAGTCTTTTAATACTTTAAATGATATTCTAAGAAAATATTCAAAAAATTAAAGCTGACACAGCTCTAAGAATTTGGAAAATTTTTTTGTTTATTGAAAGGTTATTAGTTAGGCCAGCAAATTGAATATACCCCTTCTCTAAAATTCAAGAAGGCAGAGATGGGATTAATTCACTTCTCAATTTAGTTGATTAACCTGAGTTTGAGATTAATTGCGAAGGCAAATATCAAAGAAAGCGTTTTATTCAAGGCGTTTTGTTGAAAATGTGGCGAGTCACATTGAAACAAAACAACGCAGAAGAAAATGGAATTCTTTGATTTCCCTTAAAATGTGTGAATAAAGTTTGATTAATAGGAACAAAAATTATTCAACAAATAAATAATTCATTGACAATAAAACGCATTGAATATAATCATTTGCGAGCTAGTAATCCCGAACTCAGGTTATTAACAAACTTACACCATCGACAATCTTCTTCTCCACATCCTGCAAATTCATGTCGCTTTATTGCTGCATAAGTTTCTACTAATTGATCCTTTACAAACTCTTTTTCTTCTATCCCTACTTTCACTTTCTTATACACCGATTTATCATCTTTCCTTTCAAAAAAATGAATATTAAATTCTGTAGGTTTCCATGATTTTAATGGATATTTTTCTATCAAGAAACTGTAAAATACCATTTGTCTCCAGTAGCCTGCACCATCTGGATTCTTATCATTTGGTGGCGCTACTTTTTTATATACTTCATTAATAGAACCTGACTTATAATCATATAATCGCACGCCATCATCAAACACATCTACACGATCAATCATTCCACTGATTGGCACTCCTGCATATTCTATGTTCTTTACTTTCAATTCAGGTTCATAGTCTCTTGCTGATCCCCATCCGCTTACATTTTCTGCATAATAAGCTAATAATAACTTTTCTCCATGCAGTGTCTGATCATGAAATTCCCTTTCTGTAAAATGGCTTCTAAATTTTCGCATCCCTTTGTGAAATAAGTCCATCAGCACCTCAAATTGCGGGACTTTAAATTCAGGGTGTTTTTTAATTTTAAAAAAGAAATGTTCAAGGGCAAAGTGCATCGCATTACCAAATCCATTCGCTTTTCCTCTTGCAGATGGAACGCGCAAAACATTCTCAAAATAATAAGTCAATGGACATTTAATGTATTTATTCAGCGCCGTCGCATTTAATACCAAATTCTCCAATTGACTTTCTACTAATTCAGCATCAATTAATTCATATGACTCTTCATTAAATTTCATCAATTCATATAAATAGCTATTCAATTCATCATCCGAAAATGCCATATATTGATGTTCTTCAACATTCGGGTTCAGATCTAGAACAAACTGTGAAGGCTCCAGTGTTTTATTGTCATCTGATTCTATCGCGTAATTGATAAAAAGCTCATTTCGTGCCCGCGTCATAGCTACATAAAACAATCTTCTTTCATCTTCTTCCTTGATTCGATTTCGCTCTTCTTTATCATATTCAGGTGTATCGTCTCCCCATATCACTTTGGGAATAATAAAATCTTTATTCGTATTACTGCTTTTTTCCCAGTATTTTGTGACCCCATTTACGATAAAAACCGTATCGTATTCGAGTCCTTTACTTCCATGTGCCGTTGTAAGATGTACTCCATTACTTGAATGATGGATTTTATGCAAAGGAATTTGAATATTTAATTTTTTGAGCTCTTCTAAATTTTTCAGAATTCCATCCAATGTCAACTCAGGGTTATTGGTGCTTTCGTCTTTTATGTAATTTAAAAATTGATTGATTAAATTTAGTCTTGATGAACTATCCGGAGAACTCATAATGTCATCCAATATTCCATTTTTAGTAAACAACTTATCGAAAAAAACCTGTGGTGTACAATCAATAAGATCATTTAATCGCTCTTCAAGTTTTGTATAAACAAAATGCATTTTAACAGGATCTTTTAATCCTAATTTTTTAAGAATTTCAAGGTCCGATAATGCTTTTCGATAACTGATATTATCTTCTTCTGAATCCGTTTTTCTACTACAATAAATGTTTACTTTCGCAATATCTGTAGCAGATAATCCAAAATAACTATAATGTAGGATTTTAAATAAAATATCTTCAGCAGAATCTGGTGTTCTAAGTTCCTTATTAAAATACGTAAGGATATTGATAAGCTTTATGATTTCATATTCCTCTAAAATATTAATCTTACGCTTGATCTGAAATGGGATATCATTCGCTTTAAAGTACTTGATGTAATTCGTGAAGTGTTTGTGATTTCGAGCAATAATAGCGACATGAGACAAGTCTTCACCTTTTTCATAAAGCGCTTTGATCTGTTGGATCACAAAATACTCTTCGTGATAGGCATTTAAAAACCGATTGATGTGTACAGGTTTTTGAGTAGGCTTATCGGTTCTTGATTCCACAAGGTTTTTACTTAAATCTCCCTGATTAACCAGTCGTTCGTCATTGTTTTCAATCAATTGTTTACTTCCATCCAAAATCATTTGCGTCGAACGATAGTTATTCTCCAATACGATAATTTGCGGATTATACTTTTGACGGAAGTCCTTTAAATTCTGAATACTAGCTCCTTGAAAACGATAAATTGCTTGATCGTCATCACCAACAACAAACAAGTTCGGTTGTTCCCAGTAATCTGCCAAACTAAAAATCAAATCATTCTGCGTACCGTTTGTATCTTGATATTCATCCACTAAGAAATATTGGAAACGTTCTTGGTAATCGGCAAGTAAATCTGGATGATCTTTAAATGCTTTCAATACCCAGGTAATCATATCAGCATAATCAAATCGTTTTTTACGTGCTAGAAGGGTATTGTAATTTTCAAATTCCTCGATAGCAGCTTTTGCTTTTTTTACTTTTTCGAGATACGGATTTAATTTCTTGGGATTAACATCTCCTTTTTGAAATCCTTTTGGTGGTCTTTTGTATTGATTTTCCGGATTGTCTTTAAAAAAGATCAGATCTTTTTCGAAAGCGTCATACAGTTCTTCTTTTGTCCAACCCTCTTTTTTCATGGTTTGGAAATAGCTAGACAATCGATTTTTATCATAATATAAATCTCCAGATAATCTTTTCAAAGGATGGTCTACAGAAAAATTATCGATAAGTTCTTTATAAACGCCATACGTTTCAAGATCACTTAAGGCTTCCAGGTCGCTATAGCCACCGAAATATTCTACATTTTCTTTAATTACGGAAGAACAAAAACTATGAAACGTATAAATATTCACCTTATACGCATCCGTTCCGATAAATTTCAACAGTCGTTGACGCATTGCAGTTGTTCCAGCATCCGTATAGGTAAGCGCTAGAATATTATGGGCTTGAGTATCCGTATTCAATAATATATAGCCAATACGGACGGCAAGTAATTGGGTTTTTCCTGTTCCGGGACCAGCGATTACCATCATGGGACCTTCGAAGTCCGTTACGGCTTGTTTTTGTTTTTCATTAAGTTGATTGAATGCGATATCAAAAGCTTGTTGCTTTTCCATTAAGTATACTTTGTTCAAAGGTACTAATTAGCTAGGAACAACTATCATTCGTATTTTAAGGAAAGTCAGAAGCGTTAATCTTCTCTTAAATGCTCCTATCAAATTTAACTATGGACAAATCAGTTCGTCAAACCAATACATTCTTAAACCCGGATATTTTGAGAGAGAATAGCCACAAAAATTGATAGTATGAAAAATCCAATCAAAATCATGTACGTTCTAGCCTTTTTTTCCTTGTTTTCAACAGGGGCTTTCGCCCAAAATTATGGGTCAAACTACTCGTATGAATACGATGATGATGTTTATCTTGATGATCGATATGACAATGATGACTATTATAATAATAGAAGAGATCGAGGATATGATCGAGACAGAAGAGATGGACGAAGATATCATGACAATGGGAGACGAAGGCATTACGATAATGGAAGACGGAACAATGGACGCTATTGTGCGGATACAAGAAGAAGAACGAGAGTCGATCATTACAGAAGACAACGTGCTCGAAAAGCAGCGATATTGGATAGGGCCTATTCTTTTGCATACGCTGATGGATGGTTGTCTAGAAGAGAAAGAAGAGAACTTCGAGAACTAGAAGATAGACTAGGAATATGGAGGCTTGACCGAAGAGGAAGAAGAGTCTGTAGATAATTTAAAGTGTCGATATTAAGCGGTGACGTTTAGAGAGCCACTCCATTTCTGGAGTGGTTTTTTTTATTATATGTACCTTATATGTTATGTATCCTGAGTTCAGGTTAGACAACACAAGAACATAAATATTTTTGGGCTCGAGCCCAAAAAAGAGCGAAATTTTTACTGTTTTTCAACCAGTTACAAAAAATTATTTAAAAAAAGAGGCACAATTTCTTGGTAGAAACCAAAAAAGAAAGCTACCTTTGCAGCCCTTTAGCGTAGGTCCCTTATAAATAGGTGTTTTGCGCTTTATTTTTAACGTATAAAGTCCTTAATTGTGGATACATTAAGTTATAAGACAAAATCGGCAAAGCCAGCAGAAGTAGATCGAAAGTGGTTTGTCGTTGATGCAGAAGGTGAAGTTGTAGGAAGAATAGCTACAAAAATCGCTACTGTGTTAAGAGGTAAGCATAAGCCCTCGTATACACCTCACGTAGATACAGGAGACAATGTGATTGTAATCAATGCAGAGAAAATTCGTTTCACTGGAAATAAATTACAAGACAAAGTATACCTTACGTACTCTGGATACCCTGGTGGACAAAAAGCTAGAACAGCTGCTGAAATGATGGATAAAAAACCTATCGCGATTATCGAAAAAGCTGTAAAAGGAATGTTACCAAAAGGGCCTCTAGGACGTGATATGTTTAGAAAATTATATGTTTATGAAGGTCCTAGTCACCCACATGGTGCTCAGAAACCTGCAGAATTTAACTTTTAATAGGAAATAAATAGTATGGAATATATAAATGCAATAGGTCGAAGAAAAGCATCTGTAGCTAGAGTATACCTTTCGAAAGGAAAAGGAAATATCACAGTTAACGGAAAAGACTATAAAACATACTTCCCACAACCGAACATCAGCTCGAAGTTAATGGAGCCGTTCGATACGGTAGAAGTAAGTGGAGAGTATGACTTGAAAGTTGTTGTAAGCGGTGGCGGGTTCAAAGGACAAGCTGAAGCTATTCGTATGGCAACATCAAGAGCACTTGTTCAAGTTTCTGAAGATTATCGTAAACCGCTTAAAGATCGTAAATTTCTTATGCGTGATTCTAGAATTGTGGAGCGTAAGAAGTACGGTAAACCAAAAGCAAGAAAGAGCTTCCAGTTCTCAAAGCGTTAATCTATTTATTCAAGAATTATTTAAAATTAAAATACAATGGCTACACCGTCATATAAAGAAATGTTGGATGCAGGCGTTCATTTTGGACACTTAAAAAGAAAGTGGAATCCTAAAATGTTACCGTACATCTTTAACGAAACAAAAGGTATTCACATCATCGACTTGAACAGAACTGCAGAATGTTTAGAACATGCTGGAGCTGCTGCTAAACAAATGGCAAAAGCTGGTAAAAAGATACTTTTTGTTGCTACTAAAAAACAAGCAAGAGAGATTGTTGCTAATGCAGCAAAATCTGTAAATATGCCTTTCGTAACAGAAAGATGGTTAGGAGGAATGATCACTAACTTCTCTACTATCCGTAGATCTGTAAAGAAAATGCACAACATTGAAAAAATGTTGGAAGATGGTTCTCTTACTAGTGTAACTAAGAAAGAGCGTCTTATGCTTACAAGGGAGCACGCTAAGTTGAATAAAGTACTTGGTGGTATTGCAAACTTGAACAGATTACCACAAGCTCTTTTTGTAGTGGATATTCACCACGAGCACTTAGCAATTGCAGAAGCTAAAAAACTAGGTTTGAAGACACTAGCAATGGTAGATACAAACTCTGACCCAAATAAAGTTGACTTTGCTGTTCCTGCCAATGATGATGCTTCAAAATCAATTCGAATTGTGGCTGAATACATAGCTGGAAAAATCAAAGAAGGTCTTGAAGAAAGAAAAGCTTCAAAAGAAGAGGCTCCTGCAGCTGAATAATTAATTTTAAAATAACCAATATAAAATACATATAAAATGGGAATTTCTGCTTCTGATGTGAAAGCACTTCGTGACCAAACAGGTGCTGGAATGATGGACTGTAAAAAAGCGCTAACTGAAGCTAACGGTGACATCGAGAAAGCTATTGAAATATTAAGAAAGAAAGGTCAAAAACTATCTGTTAAAAGAGCAGATAGAGAGGCTAAAGAAGGTGTTGTTATTGCACTTGTATCTGATGATAATACCAAAGGAATTTTAGTAAAATTATCTTGTGAAACTGATTTCGTTGCTAAAAACGAAGACTTCATAGGATTTACTAAGAAAGTGGCTGACTTAGCTCTTGAGCAATTTGCCGCTGATAAAGAAACTCTATTGGCTACACCTTTTGAGGGTCTTACACTTGGTGAAAAAATCACAGAACAAATGGGTGTAATTGGCGAAAAAGTTGAATTAACTGATTACGAAAGACTTGAAGGTGCATTGGTTGTTCCTTATATCCACATGGGGTATAGAGCAGGTGTTATCGTTGAACTAAACGAAAATGTAGAGGGTGCAATAGAAGCTGGTAAAAATGTTGCCATGCAAGTTGCAGCAATGAAACCTCTTGCTCTTGACAAAGACGGTGTTGATTCTTCAATTGTCGAAAAGGAAATTGAAATAGGAATGGAGCAAGCCCGTCAACAAGGAAAGCCAGAAGCAATGCTTGAAAGAATCGCACAAGGTAAACTTGGTAAATTCTTCAAAGAAAATACATTACTTAATCAAGCTTATGTAAAAGACGGAAAACAAAGTGTTTCTGAATATTTACAAAGCGTAAATGGAAATCTTACAGCCACAGCTTTCAAACACGTTAAGTTAGGTTAATACCATTTAAACTCTAAAATGTCGAATAAATTCTTCTTAAAATAAGTGATTTCTTCCTTAGAAAATTTCGAAGTAGCTCAGGCTATTCCTCAATTTTATAAGTCGACCTCACCTATTTATAATTTGAATTTATTGTCGACATTTTAAAATTTAAATGGTATAAAAACCAAAATTTTATTGGTTTAAGATTTTATTCTTGAAATAAATAAAAAAGGGACATCCGATTTCGGAATGTCCCTTTTTTTATTAATACATGTAATTATAACACCATTTAAAAATTAAATGGTATTATTCACATTCTGTTGTATAATAGAAAATATGCTTATCGAATCTCAACCAAGAATATCCTTTATCACCTTCAGCTTTTGCACAACCATCAAATAACTCATCTACCGATTTTTTAAAATCTTTCTTCTTAATCCGGTAAACTTTTCCATCCCCTTTTTTAATAAAATAAGATTTAGCTTGTCCGCCAACTTTCATACCTTCTACCCCAACACTCGTAGTTTCTTGAGCAATTGGATCATGAAATACAACAATTTTATCATTGAAAAATGGATTAAGCACTATTAATAACACATCTAGTTCTTTCCCTTTTCTATACTCTGTAAAATGAGATTCATAATAGGTATATCCTTCCTTTAATAATTCACTTTCTTGTTCTGAAAAAATATTTTTATTTAAATAATTTTCTAATTTCTTTGCTTCGGCAAAACCTGTTGCAACTTTAGATAGTGAATTCTGCGCTATGTACATATTCGCAATATCAGCTGCTGGAATTGATTTTTTCTCATCGCCTATTTTAAGTACAACCTCTTTTACAAGACCTTTTTTAACTTTTAACTTTCGAACCTTTCCTTTTATTTGTTCTCCACTTTTAAGATTAATAATCGATTCTTTTTTCATCGACCATCCTGTAACAGGGTCTTCAAAATAACTTTGACCACAAAGGGAAAATGTCACAAATAATAGGAAAAATAAAATCGTGTGTTTCATATAAAAATTATTTTTAGTGCTCCATAGAGCGTTATAGAATATTTAAATCTAGACTATCTTTCTATTTTAAACAACTAATTTAACAATCTCTCGAAATTCACTAAGCATCATCGCGGTTGCTCCCCATATATCGTGCCCATTTATCTCATATACAGGAATATCTTTCAAAATAAACCCATTGGCCATTTTCATTTCTTTTCGTTTGATGTGAGCATCATTAAGAAAGTCGGATAAGGAAATGGATAAAATCTCAGCAACTTCAGCTTCTTCTTTAATCAATGAGTCAAAATCTATATTTCCTAAAGAAACATATGGAGCAACAATAAAATTACTAACCGGAATGAAAAGATCTGATAATTTCCCTATGATCTCCATTTCTTCTTTTTGTACACCAATCTCTTCTTGTGTTTCGCGAATTGCTGCCTGTTCTGAAGATTCATTTCCATCAATACTTCCACCTGGAAAACTGATCTGACCTTTATGTTTGTCTAGTGGATGGGATGCTCTTTGAATAAGTATAAATTTCCATTCTTGCTCGAAATATAATATAAGATTAGTTGCGGCTTTTTTAGCTTTACTTGAGTCAAGCTCAAACGTATTGCGCATGGGCGGCTCCATCATTCTTTGAGCAGCATATCCAGGTAACACTTCTTTTAACTTTGGGCGTAAAGCCCTTATAAAATCATCTTCAATATTCATATTATAAACCCTTCTCTTTTCTTACCACCCAGGAACTAAATTAAAACCAAAAGTAAATGCATTTTCTCTCGGTAAATACGCATAATACGGTTCAAAAATAATATAGCCAAATAAATTAACTCGAGCTCCTATTCCTGTGCTCATCGTAAGATAAGGCTGAACCGTACCTGATGTGAAATTACTCAATGCATTATAGGCAACTCCTGTATCAAAAAACAATGATAAATCCGACATTAAAAAACGGGATGGTATAACAGCCAAACTTCTAGGACCAGTAAATGGCAGACGCATTTCTGCATTAAATAATGCCATATTGGAACCAATCACTTGACCAAAATCAACTCCTCTTTGTTCTAGTCGCAAAGCAACTGTTTGTAGATTGCTAAAAGCAGAACCGTATCCTCTTACCCATCCTTGTTGTCCTATGTAGAAAGGAAAAACATTATTGTCATTGGCTTGATCAATACGGGTATAATTCATCCCACGAAAAGCCAAACTAATAGGCTTCAACCAAAAATATTTACGTGCATCCACTAAGAAACCAGTATATCGATTAATACCAAAGTGTTGTTCTGCGCTTATTCTAAATCGGTGACCCTTAAGAGGTGAGGTCATTCCAAAAACACTATTATCACCTACTAAAGCAACATTTGCGGATGTTTGAAATCCACGTTCCACCGTATAAAATTGATTGAATACTATTTCATCACCCGTAGGAATACGCTCGCGATCCCTTTGGACCAGTTCAAATTGAAAGCCATTATCTATATAATAATTCTGGTATTCATCCCAACGAAATGATTGATAACCTGCTGTTATACCTCCTTCTAGCCTCAAGAATCTTGAAAAAGGAAAATGTGCAAAAGCATTAACAGATTCATTGAATACTCGTATAATATTTACATCTTGTCTTACACCAGGCACAACTTGACCATTGCCTAGTTGCAAATCAACAGCAACAGGTAATTCTGAAAAACCTGTTTGAAGTGGAATGTGACCAACACCAAGCCCCCATGCGATTTTGTTTTTCCGATTCAAATAAGACACTTGACCTCCTGCATCAAATAGTTCGCCATTTAATGCTAAGTTCGAGAATATTTGATTGTTGCCTAGTTGATCACTAAATAATAATTGAATTGCACCTGCTAAACCAGTATTATTACCAAATGTTCCGGTATTTGCACCAACTCCAGCACCTCCGCCGATGAAATCAAGTTTAAACCTTGGCTTGTACTTACTATCTGTCGTTTGTATCTCATCAAAAGTTGCTAAAATAGCATCTTGATTCGCCAAATTTACATTGACAGCATCTTTTACTCCTGGATTGCTTTTGACCAATGTACCTGCAGAAAAATCAACATCTAAAGGATCGACTTCAATGGGATCGAGTCTTTCATACTTTGACTGCTTAATAGAATATTCAAAATTATTGAACATACTATAAATCAATCGATCTCTTTTAGTAGATACCGTCAATGCGGGAGCTAAATCGGTTATTCCTGAAATACCCGTCTTAAGATCGGTTACTTGTTCCAGACGTTGATCAGCAAGATAGTATTTATAGATGTTGCGAAATCCATCGCGATTCGATAAGAAAAATAAATTTCCTTCGTGATCAAATGAAGGGTTTACATTGTCAGCACCTGGGAATATATTTAGAATTTCAACGGACTCTATTTCGTAGTCCATAATCGCAAGATCAAATGAATAATGCCCATAAATTCTACCTACTTCCATAGCGTTCTGATCCGTTGCAAATGTTAATTTACTACCATCTTCATTAAAGTGTGCCATGATTTCAGAAAACGGATCATCTGTTAATTGACGTACCTTTTTAGTCTTTATGTCTATTTCATAAAGATCTACTTGACCATCAACCAAGCCGGTAAGCACAATCTTTTTGGTTTTTGGGCGCCATGCGAGATGTGTGAAAGAAGGAACCCCTTTCACTTCTATTTTTTCAATGGTCTTACCCGTTTCTATTTCTTTAATAACAATGATGTTCTGACCTTTTTTTAATCCAACAAAAGCAAAATTTTTACTGTCACTTGACCACGTTCCTGCTGCTTCAAGAAAATTAATGGCATCAAGATGACCATCACCAGAGTCACTTGTTATTTTTCGAATGATTTTTCCATTGCTGGCTTCCGCCAAAAACATGTTCGTACCAAGGACATCTTTTTCGCTCCAGAAAGTGATGTACTTCCCATTGGGGCTGAGAGAGGGGGAAACATTAATTCGTCCACTATTTTCATCACTTACAATAACTTTTCCTTCTTTTGTGTTTTTTCCTGCCATGTAGGGTTTGAAATGATCCGCCATGGCTTGACGCCAATTGTCTTCGAATGTTTGCTGGCTTACGCCCAAAGTCACTTTCATAGCAACTTCTAAACCATACTTCGCCGTATTTATAAATAAGGGTCGAATCGCTTCATCGCCCCATACAGATGACACATAAGCCCAAAAAGCTTGACCATACCGATAGGGAAAATATTTAGGTTCTTGAAGTTGTCTAAACGTAGGAATGTCATCATTAGCGACACTAGATCGCATCCACATCGATGTGAAGGGGTCTACTTTTCCTTTAGAGAGGTATTCAGCCATTCCTTCTATCATCCAAAGAGGAATATTCGAGAGATTTTCAATAGACGTAGAATCTCCATTCAAGATCATGTTATACTGAAACGCATGAACCATTTCATGACCTAAGACATGATTGGTCTGTTCGTTTGTAAACGTAAGTGGAAAGACCACTCTATTTTTGAAAGCTTCTGTAACCCCTCCTGTACCTACACCTATAGCCCCTTGAATGGTATTGGTCTGTTGAAAATCAGGATGATTATTATATAAAACAATGGGGTTCTTAGCAGTAAAGGAATCTCTCAATATTGCCTTATGCATCACATACCACTGCTCTGACTTTTTCGTGATATCGTCCAATACCTCCTTGTTATCCAGATAGTGATATACGTCAAAATGTTCGCTGCTTTGGATTCCAAAATCGAAATTTTTATATCGCGGTTTATTTTGCCCGAAGTACTGAGCAGAAGTGGATGAAACAAGAAAAAAGGCAAAGCATAGGCCTACAAAAACTTTGGGCGTAAAGCCCTTTACAAAAATTGACTTCATAACTCTCCATTTATAGTAGTGTGTTGATAAAGCGAAAAACCTGTTCGCTGTAGTATTTCCAAATTGTCTTGATACGTAATATTGCTGAATTTTAATCCAACTTTAACGTATACTTAAGGTGTAAAAGAGTGGGAAAGTTCATAAAACCAAGTGATCGAATTAAAACAAACAGGAAAAATGAAAAAGATTAAATGATGAATTGAAAATCAGAACATCATTCTGAGTCATGGATTAGATTCTACGAAATATATTCCTTCCACCTTACCATTAAGCCAAACATAGGGATATCGATAAAAAAACAGCTGCAATTAAACTACTTATCGTTTCCAGATTAGTTCCGGGAGTTCTTGGTTCTTTTCTAAAATGCCAGCGACCTTAAGGTTGAAAATGACGTTATTCAACATCTTATCACTAACCCATCCGTGAATGGCCCATTCGGTTGAATTAAACCACCGTTCTGCATCTTTCTTTGTGATTTCATAACGTTTGCTTACCATATCAATGGCTTCGTGGTTGTACATAAACTGATCACATTCATCGTGAATAACACGTAACATCCGTATGATAGCTTCTGGACTTTCGTCCAAAATTTCATTTCGTACAGCAATTACGAAACATGGCCAAGGCGTCACATATTCTCCTATACGTCGGAGTTGGCCTGCATCAACATAGGGTTTTGTGGTAAATTTTTCCCAGTAAAACACATCCGTTTCTTGCTTTTGCAAAGACTCCAATGCTCCTGTTAGGTTTTTAATGATTTTAAACTGTTCATGTTGTATGGATTTATCATGACTGGTTGCATCGACAATAGGCATAAGATGAGAACCGCTTCCAAAACGACTAATCGCGTAGGTTCTATCATAAATTTCAGAATGATTTTGAAGCTTGTTGTGGACTCCTGTGTGAATTCCCCAAGTTAATGGGCTGTTTACATACACACTTACAATCTTTGATGGATTTCCATTAGCGATATCTTTGATGATACCTTCAGTCAGTAGAATACACGCATCAATTTCATCATTTCGCAATGCTGCTGTCATCTGTCCTGTTCCTCCGTCGAAAGTTGTCCATTGCAAATCAATCCCTCTGCTAGAAAAGTTTCCTTTTTCTTTTGCTAAATGAACGGGCAAATTGAAATGTTCTGGAACGCCTCCCAGTCTGATCGTTGTTTTCTCCATTGTAACCCTTCTTGTTTTAAAATTTAAAAATGGACAATTCTATTCATTTTTTCAATAATACAATACGATTTAAGCTATCTTAGTTTTAAATAATAAACATGAGAATCATACTTTTTTCTGTAATTAGTTTAGCGATTGCGATGTGCACAAATAAAGATCAATCAACTATTGATCGAACATATTCTAAAGAAGTTTTCAAAAGTCCTTCGTCATTTATTCTTCCCTATCGTTTACTTCAGCCGGATAAGATCGAAAAAGGCGAGCATTATCCTTTGGTTATTTTTTTACATGGGTCAGGAGAAAGAGGAACAGATAATGAACTCCAACTAAAACATATAGCCCCATATTTTTTAGAAGACAGCTTTATGGAAAAGTATCCATCTTATGTTATTTTTCCACAATGTCCAGAAAACTCAAGATGGTCTAAAACCATTGTAAATAATGGACAATGGTATGTAGGGGAATCGATGGGTCCTGAACCAGCAGGTCAGGCTGTTCTTGAATTGATCGATCAGTTTATCCGTGAAAATCCTGTTGATAGGAGACATATTTACATTGCAGGCTTGTCAATGGGTGGTTTTGGAACACTTGACCTTGTTCGACATCGACCTGAGTTTTTTGCTGCCGCAGTCTCAATTTGTGGCGGTGGAAATAAACGATATACACATGTATATGAAGACTTACCAATATGGCTATTTCACGGTACTAAGGATCCAGTCGTTCCAGTTCATTTATCAAAAGAAATGGCAGAAGAATATGCTGCAAGATATATGGAGTATCGGTATACTGAATTTCCTGAAGGAGGACATGATATATGGAATGAAGCTTGGCAAACTCCAGAATTAATTCCTTGGTTATTTTCTAAAGAACGAATAACAAAACAATAAAAAAAAGGACCATTTACTAAAAATGGCCCCCCGATCATTCGTTTATGTTGCTCTTATTACTTTTTTTGGATCATCTTGCCACTGATGTAAGCGATCTTTATATCGATCATGAATTTGTGGACGCTTGACCTTCATTGTCGGTGTCAATGTATTGCTTTCAATAGAAAAAGGTTCTTCTGTAACAATGACTGTTGATACTCGCTTATATCCTGAGAGCTCTCCGTTTGCTTTAACCAATGCATCCTCTAATGCTTTATCAACCTGTGAAGCCTCTTGCTTTTCAGCTGCTTCACTAAGAGACACCATCAATACGGGTTGTTGTAATCCTAATCCAAGTACACACATTTGCTCAATCTCGGAGCATGCTCCGAATTTATCTTCAATTTCAGCAGGGACAATAAACTCTCCTTTCTCTGTTTTGAACGTATCTTTTACTCTACCTGTAATGTAAACATATCCATCGGAATCCATACGACCTTGATCTCCTGTATGCAGCCACCCATCTTGAATGGTCTCCGCTGATTTTTCAGGATCTTTGTAATACCCTTTCATGACATAATTAGACTTTACTAAAATCTCATTTGTATCTGGGTCAATTTTTACCGTTGTTCCATCGTGTGGAAGACCTACACTTCCAGGTTTATCTTCATGTGGAAATAAAAAAGATGTAGCAGCACAGTTTTCTGTTTGACCATATCCTTCTGTTAAACCAAGTCCAAGGGAAGCAAACCAATCTTTAGCAGATTGTGCCATAGGAGCAGCTCCTACTGTAATCGACCTACAATTGCTAAGACCAAGATTCGTTGCTATCTTCTTTTTTATGATGTTTTTTACAATTGGTATCTTGAGTAGGGTATTCAATTTCTTTTGAGGAAGTTTCTCTAATACTGCCGCTCTGAATTTATTATAAATTCTTGGTACAGCAAAGAATAATGTTGGTTGAACACTTTGTGCATTAGCAGCAAAACGGTCAATAGATTCTGTAAAAGAAATAGAGCCTGAATAACGTAGACACATTAATTCTACAATGGCTCTTTCTGCAATGTGATTCAAAGGAAGAAATGAAAACATTTTATTGTTTCCATCTTTATCAATAGCCAAAGGGTTTTTGCGAGCAAACGCTTCATTAATCAAGCTATTTACAATTTTATACGTGTGCATTACGCCTTTTGGCGTTCCAGTTGTTCCTGAAGTAAAAATGATCGTCCACAAATCTTCCATTTGTGGTACATGATCTTTTGATATTGGTGTTTGTTCTTTCATGATTTCATCCCAGTCTTTCCCTCGCGTAATCTTAGAATTATCTTTATAATGAGGGAATTTAACAACCGGCATATTTTCGGGAATTCCGTTTTTCATTCCATCCCAAGTTTCAATTTTACCAACGATCAACAGATCTACATCACCTATATCAAGAACCTCTGCAATTTGATCATCTGTAAGTGTAGGAAAAAAAGGAACAGAGATATGGCCAGCCATCATAATAGCAAGGTCAGAAATGATCCACTCTCTACAATTTTTAGAAATTAAGCCAATGTGACTTTTTGGCTTTAAGCCTAAAGAATTGAAATAATTTGCCAATTTTCTTGCCATTTGGCCTGCTTCTGCCCATGTATATTCCTCCCAGTTATCGCCAAACGGTTGGCGCAAAAAAGTTTTATTGGGATGCTTCTTTTCATAATGGTAAAAATATTCTATAACGGTTAAATCTTTCATTCTTAATATCTCTTGTTATAAATGGTACTAATACTTTTTAATATCTTAATTGTCGGGTAAATTCTTCTTAAAATATATGATTTCTTCCTTATAAAATTTCGAAGTAGCTCAGGCTAATTATTAATTTTATAAGTCGAACTAACCTATGAGAAATTTGACTGTAGTATCGACAATTTAAAAATTAAATGGTATAAATTCGGCATTAAGATAGTAATTTTTTACAAACACGGATGGATATAGAATATGATTTGGAGTAATGAGACAGGTGCAATATAATATTTGATTGATATAGTTGGTTACTAGCAGACTAGCCCTTCCCTATATATTCAATTTCTAAAACCTTCAAAATAACAATAGATATGGGGATTTTGTCTGAACTAAGTCATCAGTTCTAGTATTAATTTCTGGTGTTGACTTATGGATAAAATCGTTAAAAATTGACAGTTTATCCAATGAAAATTTAGCTACTTTTTTATTGATTTTGGCTAGGGTGGGGATAAATGTTTTGATTTTGTAAAAATAATCAATTTATCTACTACGTGCTCTTGCAAAGCCCTATTTACCATACTCTCCACCCACACCCTCCCCCTAAACACCATCCACTCAACTTCCTTCTTCCACTCCTCCCTCAATCGATACCTCCCTTCACGCTGTGAAAAAATCTCCTCACCCTCTTCCATCCTTTCCTTATACCTCCTATACTCCTCATAATCTTCAAAATAATAACGACTATATCGCTCCTTTACCAATCCTCCACTTCTCCCCCTTTCAGCATTTACCCACTTCGCATACACACTCCCGAATATGCGCATCTGCTCACTTATAATCCTCCAAGGCTCTTTTACATACAACTCCTTTACCTTTTTTCCTTTTCGCTTACACCCCTTTTTATATTCCGATAAAACCACCTGCCTACCTTTTACTTTTATCAACATCTGATAGCCCGCCCCTGATACGTATACCTTTTCTATCCCAACAAA
Organism: Saprospiraceae bacterium; assembly: GCA_020627825.1. Lineage (GTDB taxonomy): Bacteria > Bacteroidota > Bacteroidia > Chitinophagales > Saprospiraceae > JAHDFB01. The sequence goes on along the minus strand of JAHDGD010000029.1, from coordinate 7,441 downwards.
TCCTCCTAGATACCTCCTAAATAAACTCCGAAATCGTTCCAACTCGCCCTTATGCTCAAAATAACTGTTTCGAGCTGTTGCTTTGCTTTCTATCATATAATATCCTCCACATTCCAATGCATTTACTTTCTTCATGACACTTTAAAATTTAAATCTATTTAAAGGAATCACCCAATACCACTAACATTCTATATCGTCACATAAATTCTTCTTACATTTCGTGTTTCTACCTTAGAAAATTTCGAAGTAGCTCTGGCTATTTCTTTATTTTAGAAGTAGACCTCACCTAGTTGTAATTGGAATGTATAGGCGACAATCTAAAATTTAAATGATATTAATTAGACCCTGTATGATTCCCCTTATTAGTGTAATGAACCTCGCTTTCCGTTCCAGATTTTTCCAACTTTCTTAAAAATAGTTGATAAACGACTCGTTTTAAGCGTTTTACAAGCTTGCCAAAACCAACCTTATATGCGTATTAATTATAATGTGTGCGCCAATTTCCGCACTACTGAAAATAAAATCGGAAAGAATCGTAGATGTATACCCTATTGTATAATGCGAGAATCAACAGCACCAATGCAATCGCTACAAAGAATATCCGACCATTTCGATCGTATATCTTCTTTTTCTCCCTCCTGCTTTTATATTTCTTTCCTGTATATGACATAAGCCACAAAGTTACATATCTTTTAACCGTTCCCAGTAATTCTGATCTTCCGTTTCTTCGATTAACTGCAAATAATTTAGATACCTCAGCTCACTAATCTCCCCTGCTTCTATCCCTTGCTTGACCGCACACTTTGGCTCATTCCTATGGGTACAATCTGAAAACTTACATTGCGAAGAATACTGAAACAACTCCTTGAAATTATGCACAATATCCTTTGGCGTATAATGATTAAAAGACAACGACTTCATCCCTGGTGTATCAATTATATGACTCTCTTCATCCAAATCATACATCTCCGCAAATGTCGTCGTATGCTGTCCCTTTCCAGAAAACCCTGACAATTCATCGGTAAACGCAACTTCATCGTCTAACAATTGATTGATGATACTCGATTTTCCTACACCCGACTGGCCACAAACTAAAGTCGTTTTCCCTTTCAAATCCTCCTGTAATAAATCGAAATTATCCCCCGTTTTTGCAGATAATTTATACGTTCTGTACCCTATTTTCTCGTAAATTCCCCTCAAATAGTCAAACATACGCTCTTCGCGCTCTCCATGTAAATCCATTTTATTGAACACGATACTAACTGGAATATTATACGGCTCGGTCATCATCAGAAATCGATCAATAAATCCCTGCTTTAAATTCGGACTTTTGATGGTCATGATGAGAATAGCACGATCTATATTAGCAGCTAATAAATGTAAAAAATGCTTCTTTCGAGGAGATTGTCGCACAACATAATTCTCTCGATTATCGATCTCCTTAATCAATGCCTTATTCTCTTCTTCAATAATAAATCGAACCCGATCTCCTACCGCTACAGGATTGGTTAACTTAAGTCCATTGAGTCGAAATTTTCCTATAATCCGAGCTTGATAAACCGTTCCATGAGCATCTTTTATATGATACCAACTACCCGTCGACTTAACAATAATTCCTTTATGCATCCAATATTCGATCTATGTCTTCCGCTAATTTTCGATCCTTTTCTGTAACCACATCCCCTGCATCATGTGTACACAATTCGATATGTACCGTATTGTACACATTGGACCACCAAGGATGATGATTGTGTTTTTCGGCTAATTCCGCCACCAAACTCATAAACGAAAAAGCCTCCACAAAATCATGGAATGTGAATGTCTTTTTTAATTTATCGTCTTCGTGTTTCCAGCCGTCCAACATATTTTTTCTTTTTAACCCGCTTTATGTAATAGAACTTCGTTATGAGACCTGATTTCAAAGGCAGTTTAGGTTATAATAGATTTTCTATTTCATAATGCGGGTTTAA
>JAHDGD010000029.1:0-5371 GCA_020627825.1 Saprospiraceae bacterium | reverse complement strand
ATTTCAAAGGCAGTTTAGGTTATAATAGATTTTCTATTTCATAATGCGGGTTTAACGCAATCAATCAATGTTAATTCTTATGATGTGTGCAGGTATTCTTAGATTGTTGCTTTTTTATTTTTGGGCTCGAGCCCAAAAAGACATTTTTCAAACAAACAATTTCTTATACCATTTAATATTTTAATAATATTACTTCGAATTATTAGAACTCATCGCCCGTGCCGCTCCTATCGTCGTGAAGTCATACACCGTTTTAATACCACGTTGGATGAATTCTCCAAGCTCCGATTCTTCTTTATCCGACCATTTACCCAATACATAGTTTACCTGATTCCCTTTTCTAAAGTCATTGCCAATGCCCATTTTCAATCTTGGATATTGACTCGTATTTAGTAAATCTTGAATGTTTTTTAGACCATTGTGACCCGCATCCTTTCCTTTTGTTCGCAATCGAATGGCACCATAATCAAGGTGTAAATCATCGACGATAATCAGCAAATTCTCAACTTTCACCTTATGCTTCGTCATCCAATACCGCACCGCCTTTCCTGAAAGATTCATATACGTAGTCGGCTTCACAAGTATCAAGGTTCTCCCTTTATTCTTAATGGTACAGACATCAGCCAGGGTATCGTTTTTGAAAGACACCTCTTTACTTTTTGCCATTGCATCCACCACGTCAAAACCAATGTTATGGCGTGTGCCATCATATTTTGACCCTATATTTCCTAATCCTACAATCAAATACTTCATGGGATCTTCTTTATATTCTTCGTGCTCTTCACTTGATCCAAATAATCTTTTAATGAGTTTCCACATCTTCTATCGCTCTGACAACCACGTTTCTAAATCAATTTGTTCCCCCGTTTCCATATTTTTCACCTTATATTGTCCCGCTTCACGCTCACTTTCACCTATAATCATCACATGAGGTACCGCAATATTATTCGCATATTTCATCATCTTCTTCATTTTCGCCGCCTCGGGATACAGATCCGCAATAATGCCCTTTTGACGTAAGTCCATTAACACCCCATATCCATGCACATGACTCTCCTCATCAAGTGCCATCAACAATACATCCATCGTATTCGCCAACTCTTCCGGAAATAACCCCAGCTCTTCCATCACCAAATAAATCCGAGCTGCACCGAAACTCACGCCTACCCCACTCACTCCCTTCAATCCAAATGATCCCGTTAAGTTATCATATCGACCTCCTCCTCCTATTGATCCCATCGATACTCCCTTAGCCTTCACCTCAAACACACATCCCGTGTAATAACTCAAACCTCTTGCTAATGAAATGTCAAATCTCAATTCGCATCTATCGAAAGTATGCAGATCCGCATACTGATGAAAGGTGCGCAACTCTTCTATCCCTGCTTTCCCTATTTCCGTATGCCCTATCTTCTGTTCCAACTCATCTAAATTCGTAATGCCCAAGCAACCCAACACAAAATCTACAGATGCTTTTGACAATCCTCTCGACTCCATCTCTAGTGCCACTTTTTCCTCTCCTATTTTATCCAGCTTGTCCATAGAAACGACCATGTCTACAAACTTATCCGCCGCTCCAGCCGCTTCCGCTAATCCTTCCAATATCTTTCGATTATTCACCAGGATTGTAGCCTCCACTCCGAGTGCAGACAACGCTTTGTCATAAATCTGTACCAACTCGCCTTCATACATCAACGAATCGGACCCCACCACATCAACATCACACTGATAAAACTCTTGATATCGACCCTTTTGCGGACGATCTGCTCGCCACACTGGCTGAATCTGATACCGTTTAAATGGAAAACTTATAGCATTCTGATTCATCACAACATATCGAGCAAAAGGGACCGTAAGATCATAACGCAATCCACGCTTCGAAATCGAAGACAACACCTTAGAAGAATCCTTTTCTTCTAATGCCTCCACATTCGCTTTCGCAAGGAAATCACCATTATTCAACACTTTGAACAACAACTTGTCGCCTTCTTCTCCATACTTGCCCGTAAGCGTGTCAAGACTCTCCATCGTTGGCGTTTCTATCGGCTGATAAGCATGTGACTTGAACACCTCTTCTATCGTTGAAAAAATATACTTTCGCTTTCGCAGCTCTACTGGTCCGAAATCTCGTACGCCTTTTGGAAGAGAAACTTTCATCTATAATGCGCTCTGAAATTGATTAAGAAATCGAATGTCATTTTCGAACAACATACGTATATCACCGATATCATATTTCTGCATCGCCGAACGCTCAATCCCTATACCGAATGCAAATCCCGAATAAATCTCTGGATCTATTCCACAATTCTTCAATACATTCGGGTCTACCATTCCACAACCAAGTACCTCAAGCCAACCTGTCCCTTTCGTTAATTTCTTCGTCTTTTCTGTATCTGTTCCCATCCACACATCCATCTCAGCACTTGGCTCTGTAAACGGAAAATAACTTGGCCGTAATCGAATCTTTGTTTCTGCTCCATACATCTCCTGCGCAAAATACAATAAGGTCTGTTTCATATCTGCAAACGAAACATTCTGATCAATATACAAGCCTTCGATCTGGTGAAATTGACAATGCGATCGGGCCGAAACCGTTTCGTTTCGATAAACTCGACCTGGTGCAATTATACGTATAGGAGGCTTTGTCGACGTCATGACTCTTGACTGAACGGAAGACGTATGTGTCCTTAATAAATCTTCCATACTATTCGTCAAGTAAAAAGTATCTTGCATGTCTCGTGCCGGATGATCTTCCGGTGTATTCATCGCCGTAAAATTATGCCAATCATCCTCTATTTCACGGTCTTCACTGACCACAAATCCTATGCGCTGAAACACTTCTACAATATGATTCATTACAATAGAAACTGGATGCCTTGATCCTACTTGCTCTGGATATGCTGGTCGAGTATAATCCGTTGCCGTCGCATTTTGCGATCGAGATGCTTTTTTAATGTCCGCACTTTTTGCGTCGAAAACTTCTTGTGCCGAAGTCTTCAGCTGATTCATCAACACTCCAAAATCTTTTTTTCGCGCTGGCTCTATATCTTTCATATGAGCAAATAAGCCTTTCAGGATATTCTTAGACCCTAGGTACTTTATTCGGAACGTTTCCAGTTCTTGCGCATTGGAAGGCGTTGAAGATTTTATTTCTTCTAGTATCGATTCTATTTTCGAAAATATACTATCTGACATGACAATTCGTTTTTAGCAAAGCAAAGATAGTACATTTACACGGTAATGGACATCAAGAAACATATACGAAACAACCTTTTGATCTTTGTGCTGAGCATAAGCATGGTATGTCTTGTCTTCAGCAAGTATGGATTATCTATGTCCCTTATTGCTTTGACAGGTCTACTCTTTTTTTTAAAGGAAACTTCTTCTGGTTATGTTTTGGGGTTTAACCCCAAAATGCTTCAATGGCCTACTCGAAATGCGCTGTGGCCTTTTACTGGTTTTTTGCTTTTTTTCGGGTGGATTGTGCTTTCGGTTTTTTGGTCGGGTGGTGCGTATGATGCTTGGTTTTCCGATGTTCAATCGAAGCTAACGATTTTGGGTGCTGCTGTAATCTTTGCTTTGTTACCTCCTTTGTCATCTAGTACGATTCGATTTCTTCATCAAGTGTTCGGTGGAAGTGTATGCATCGGTTTACTATTGGTTCTTCTTATTTATATTCCAGGGTATGAAGACATCACGCTGCGAATAGGCAGAGGTCGGCCTATACCTACTCCTCTTGATCATGTCCGATTTAGTGTTATGGTTGCCTATGCTTGTTTGGCTTTTACAGTATATGGTATAGAAGGAAGAAAAGAGGGCTTAGGCCCAAAAGAAAGGGGTGCTATGGGACTAGGAGCGGTTGTGTTCTTTGCATTTAGTCACTTGCTAGCTGTACGTACTGGATTGGTATTATTATATCTAGGGATTATAGGCTTAACTGTTTTCTATATATTCAAACAAAAAAAGACAATCTTAGGATTGGGGGTCCTTTTGGCCTTAGCCACATTACCTGTCATCGCATACTACTCAGTAGAGTCCTTTCGAAATAAAGTGTATTATACGAAATATGATATCAGTCAATTAGTATCCAATAAAGGAGAACGCAACAGTGATGGCGATCGATTACAATCAATCAAAAGCGGTATTGAATTATGGAAAAAACACCCTTTACTAGGATTTGGAGCGGGAGAATATAAAACAGCTGTACGTCAGTATCATGTAGAACAAGGGTTGAATAATCGTGTTTTACTTCCGCATAATCAATACATTAGGGCAGGTATGGCATATGGTTGGATTGGGCTTATTCTACTCTTGTCTGGATTTGGTTTTATTTTCGCAAGAAAAGAAAGTTGGACTCATTTTCCTTTATTGTTGATTACCACATTTCTTATGGTTTCATTGCTTGTGGAATCCAATTTGGACCGATATTATGCCTTAGCTTTCTTTATGATTTTTATAGGACTCAATGCAAACAAATTAAAGAACCCAAACACATCATATAGTCGCTAAATACGAAACAGATTTAGCATATAAATCGTATAATGTTAAGAAATATTCTTTGAAGTCCTATCTTTTCTATATTTTTCTGCATCTATAAACAAAGTGAATAAGATAATGTCGGAAACGAATATTCCAGAACCGTACGTATTTAAATTTGACCCCAAGAACTGGGAAGACTATCCTATAGGATTACACAAAAAAAATATTGCTAAAGGCGGCCAAGCTTTAAAAAATACATTGGAACGTATTATGAAGTTATTGCCTGGTATTAAAAAGTCGTCTAAATTGCTTGTATTATCAAGAGGTAATACACAGATTGCCGAATATTTAGCACACGAATACATGTGTTTTGTAGACATCATGTGCAATACCGAAGAGCAAGCCAAGGCGGTTGAAAAATCAATTAAAAAGAATGGTCTCGATGAAAAGGTACAAGTAAAACATAATGCATTCGAAAAATTAATGCTCGATAGAGAATATTATGATATTGCTTTTTCCATAGCTGAATTATATAACGAAGACGATACCCTCTTATTATTTAAAGAAATAGCAAGGTCTCTTGTTCCTGAAGGGCGATTTATAATGCTAGAAGTATTTGATACGTTCGAAGACGAAGTGGAACTTGATGGATACGAAAACATCACGTCAATCGATAACATTTTGCGCCGTGGAAGAAGAGCAGATCTTGAACGTGTTTATGCTAAATCTCTTCCTGAAAAAACTATTCAATATTATACAGGATTAGTGGATAAATCCGGAGACAAAGAAATAAAAGGTGATTCCTTGGCACGATTAAAAAAATTAAAAAATTACGCTGAAGGAAATGCCATAAACTGGGGTATTATTCAATTTCAAAAAAGAAATATTTAAA
>JAHDGD010000195.1 GCA_020627825.1 Saprospiraceae bacterium | reverse complement strand
CTTTTCATGATGAAATGTGGACGAACATCAATGCCATTATAGAACAATAATTTTTTTTGGGGGGGGGGTACCCCAAAAGAAATGTAAACAAAAAACTTCATGCTCCCATTGCAATATCGAGGCACGTACTTAAGGGTCTGTAAAAATCAAGCAACTTGATGTTTTTTTGGGTTCAACCCCAAAAAGGGAATGATTGATTAAACTTATACTAATTCAACTCCAAGTTGTCGTATAAATTCTCCTTAAAATGAGCAACTTATTGAACTCTCTGTTCTTAGTGTGTCGATCTAAGTATTGAGCTAAGTTAAATTCATTGCTTGGTTAAGAAAATCGAGGCACGTTCTTATGGGTCCGTAAAATATAATAGCATATTGTTTTTGGGTTCAACCCCAAAAATTATAAAGCTATTATGTCTCATCTTTTTTCCCAACCAACATTCTTATTAAGATAGGAATTAAGTACAAATCTGCTATAAGTGCTGTTACCAAAGTAACTGCAATCAATATCCCTATTGATCGACTAGGAGGATGAATGCTAAAAAACAACACCATAAACCCAAAGAATAAAATAATTGACGTAATAATGATGGCTTTACCTGTTTCCTTGAATGTTACTTCTAGGGCTTGATCGACCGTTTTATTCTTGGCTCGTTCGAGTTTATACTTACTTAAAAAATGAATGGTATCATCAACGGCTATTCCAAAGGCAATTGCAAACACTATCGCAATTCCAGCTTCTAAATCAACACCTACAAACCCCAAAATTCCTGCAGAAATCAACAATGGCAGTAAATTCGGCACTATAGAAATGATAATCAACTTTAAATTTCGAAACAACAAAACCATAAGAAGCGACACCATCACGATGGCAAATCCCAATCCTTTTAGCAAAGATTCTCGAACATAAAACATATTCTTATCCAATAACATGGCAGTGCCTGTGATGCGATAAGATGCGATATCAGGATTGGTATTTTCTGAAATCCAATTTTCGATACTTTTTACACGGTCTTGAACTTCTTCAGCTCCTATATCATCCACTCTACTGCTTATCCTTGTCTTTTTCCCATCTTTAGAGACCAATAAAGAACTTGTCATTTTAGGTAAAAAAGAAGTGAATTTTTTATAGGAATTGTATTGAATCGAATCCTTGGGGAAAACATAAGAATCTGTTGTATTTCCATTCATCATTCGATTGATCGACTTGAAAATCATGGAATAACCTGTAACATTTTTTATCACATCATAAGATTTCACGTGTTCTTCTACCTTGACGATTTCCTGCATGACATCATAATCATCAATTCTGCGATCACCCTTAACTGTGACAGCAACTTCAAGCGGTCTAAAACCAGCATATTCTTTTTCGAAGTATAAATAATCTTCAGTAATTTTCTGACCAATAGGTAGATTGGTAACCAACTTATAGTTTGTAGAAATCAAAGAAATTCCGATCAAAGACAAAATGAGCACCAATGTACCTCCTGCTAGGATTCTTCCTTTATATTTTTTCGTTTGAACATACCACTTTCCTAGAACTCGTTCCCAAAAATTAAGCGTCTTCGATGGATTCGCCAACTGGTGTAAAGAAAACATAGGAAAAAACACCCAGCAAAATAACAAGATTACGCCAAATGCGATCATCACACCCACTGCCGCATTGACTCCAAAATCCTTAATAGGCTGCAATCTAGAGAACAATAAGGTAATAAATCCTATAGAGGTTGTGACACTAGTTAATAAGGTTGCTAAACCAATATCACGTACCGTAATTTTGATTGCCTCATCTTGAGTTTTTCCTTTTCGTAACTCATCAATGTACTTAGATAGCAGGTGTATCACATCACTAGTACTAACAATGATCATTAAAATAGGGAATAATCCTGCCATTGCGTTGAATGCCTGACCACTGAGATACATATAAAACATAAAACCTAGCATGGCGAGTCCTATCGCTGACATAGTCAAAATAATAGAGGCTATCTTTCTAAAAATGATCAACATTACAATCAACACCAATATGGAAGCCATCATGGAGCTTTTTATGATCTCATTCGTTGACATTTCGATCATTTCTTTTTGGAAATTAGCTCTACCTAAGTAATGTGCTTCTTGAAAATCAAATTGTTGGACTACACTATCGATTTTTTCAACAATGGAATTTGAGGCTTCAAGTTCCATGTAATCCGATAACTTCAGATTAACAATGGACGATGAGAAGTCTTCGCTAATTAGCGTTTTCATAAAGCGTTCATCTTCTGATAATACTTTTTTATCTTGTTCATATGTCGAAACATCATCAGGATGTACTGCCGGATTCACAATAGGACCAAATGGAGTCATGACAGGATACATCAATGACGTGAGGGACAATACTTCTCTTACATGCTCTAATTCTTTCAATGAACGAGTTAACGAATCAAGTTGAGTTAAGTAGGTTTTATCGAATATACCATCCTCGTTCTCCAGAGCAATCAAGTAAAAATTATCATCCGTCTCGAAGTCTTCAATAAACTCTAGGAAATAATCTAAATCGGGGTCGTTCTGAGGAAAAAAATCTTCAAAGCTAAATTCAAATTTAGCATTGAACAATGCGTAAACTCCTCCTATAGAAATGATGATAAAGAAAATGTAAGCTAAATACTTTGCCGTTCTGTTCATAAGATGTTTGCCTGTGCAATAGTAGTACATTTTAGGCGACATATGGTTTATTTTAAAATGGAATAATGCTTGATTTTTAACTAATTTTTGAACTATTAAAAAGGAATCTTTATCTTTAAGCTGTTGTCTAACGACAATTCAATTCCCCTTTACAGTACCCTTATCATTTTATAGTTAAAAAACGCATATTCGTTTATGAAGTATTCTATTGTACTGACCACCATTTTATTCTTATGCTCCTTTACACTTTTTTCCCAAGTCCAATTGGGATTTTTGGAAGATGAGAACTTGACATTTCAAGAGAAAGTAGAAAAAGCTGAGGCTCATTTTGATTCTGTAGGAACAAACCGAGGTATGGGATTCAAACAATACATGCGTTGGAAATATATGGCTCAGCGTTCACTGGATGATGCTGGATATGTGCTTACAGAAGAAAACAATATAGCAGAATACGAATCTTTTGTTGCCAAAAATGGTAAAGGACAGAATAAAAGCAATGGTACTTGGATAGAAAAAGGACCCTTGAGTGCAGTTAACACAGCAACTTGGAGTTCTCATATCGGAAGATTGTCCAATATAGCAATTGACCCAAATGACAACATGCACTTAGTTGTAACTTCACTGGGTGGTGGTGTATGGAAATCAATAAATGAAGGCGATACATGGACACCTTTATTTGATCAAGAAACTACGATGTCTTTGCAAAGTGCATTAATCAGTAGAGCAAATTCAGATCATTATTTTATAGGAGGAAGTGGTATATGGCGATCACTTGATGGAGGTCTCAGCTTCACAAAATTAAGTGGACCAGCAGGCACAATATATTCTATTATAATGGATCCAGTGGATTCCAATATTTTGTTGGCAAGTTCAAGTAATGGAAGAGTGTATAAAACGATTGATGGAGGGGATACTTGGACGAATGTTTTACTTCAATCAAGTAGAAGATTTTATGACTTAGACTTTAAGCCAGGTGATCCCAATACGTTGTATGCATGCGGTACAAATGGTGCTATGTATACATCTATTGATAAAGGAAACTCTTGGACTCCAGTTACAGGACCATGGAATACCAATCGATCCATCATGTTTGCAGTTACCCCTCATGATCCAGAATATATTTATGTTCTACAAGAAAAATCAGGAGGATTTGATGCCTTGTATTTATCAACAAATGGAGGAGCATCTTGGACTACTCAATCGAGCGATGATGCAAACAATAATAATATCATGGGCTACAGCTTAAATAATAATGGAGGACAAGCGCCACGAGACATGGATATCATAGTATCACCAATTGACAAAACAGAAGTTCATATTGCAGGAATCATGACGTTTAAATCTACTGACTCGGGAGTAAATTGGACACAAACAACACATTGGGTGTTAAGTAATCCATTGCCATTTGTACATGCCGATATAGATCAATTGATCTATCATGGGTCGAATATCTATGTAGCTTCAGATGGGGGAATATTTATTTCATATGATGGAGGAAATTCCTTTGTTGACAAAACGACAGGACTTGGAATACGTCAATTTTATAGAATAGGTGCATCATCTTATAGTGTGGGAAAAGTAGCAGGAGGATCGCAAGACAATGGAACAGGAATTCTTAGAACGGATGGCATATGGTATGACTACGTAGGGGCAGATGGTATGGAGCCCATTATTCTTAACAATGATGATGAGATTTCAATAGCATCCATACAATTCGGTAGTTTATATAAATCAATCAATGGCGGAACTACATTAACAAGTATCTCACAAACTCAAGGAGGGAATAATGGAGAATGGGTGACACCGCTTGAAAAAGATCCGAATCAAGGAAACACCATCTATCAAGGGAAAAATGAATTATATAAATCCACCAATGCTGGAAGTTCATGGGACACGATTTCAAATTTTACAGAAAGTGGAAATATGGATGAATTATGTATTGCTCCTTCAAATAGTGCGATCATATATGCTTCGTTTAGTGAACGCTTGTACAAGACTTCCGATGGAGGAGAGAACTGGGAACAGCTGAATTTGAATGGATTGGAAGCATTTATAAATTATATATGCATACATCCTAGTAATCCCGATCAAGTAATAGTGGCCGTTTCCAATACGAATCGATTTATAGAAACTACAGACGGAGGAACAACTTGGGCTTCTATCCGATATAATTTACCCAATATAGCTTCAAGAAGTGTTGCGTTCGATGGAAGGACTGAAAATGGGATATATGTTTCGCTTGCGAAAGGGGTATATTTCAAAGACAATAGCAGTCTAACTTCCTGGACATTAATGGATACAGGTTTACCCAAAGTAGATGCTCAAGAACTTGAAATCGTTAATGATAAAATTTATGTAGCCACATATGGAAGAGGCATGTGGGAGATGGATATTCCAGGAGTAGGGTTTACATTCAGTGCTAATCATGAATTACTAGATTGTATATCGAATGGGACTGAAAATGAGAATGATGATGCATTTACTTTTATGGTAAATCCAACCGGAATGGGATTGGGTGCAAGTTATTCTGTATCAGGAGATGTAACAGCATCCTCTGTTTCTTATGGGACTCCAGCAATATTCGACAATGGAGGTGCAGGTTTCTTAAAATCGAATGGTGGCATATCAATAACAGTAACAGATGATTCAAATGCAAATATTACAAGTAGTTTTACTGTATATCCTGATTTAAATGAGAATTGTTACAGTAATTATGTGTGTGGAGATGCATTTCCTATTGAAGGAACAGGGACTTATTATGCAAGCGGGCCATCGACAGGACAAGGAGGTACTGTAAGTGGTCGAAATGCAAATTGGTTTATATTCGTACCCAAGTCTAATGGAAAACTATCAATCAACACTTGTAATAAAGGGCAAGACACAAATTTAAGAATCCATTCAGGTGATTGCAGTCAATTAACCTATGTTACAGGAAATGATGATGCTTGTCCGATGGGTGATGGACAGAATGCATATGCTAGTGAAGTAATTGATGTACCTGTAGAATCAAGCAAAATTTATTATATAGAATGGGATAATCGGTGGTCAGCAAATCCATTCTTTTTTGAAGTAGAATTTGAAGCAGAATGTATCGATTTCTTAACCGTAAATGTAACTTCCGAATCAGAAGTGGAATTCCGTGCTGCAACACAAATTACTATTGAAGGATCACTTGAGGGATATGTAGGAGCTAGAACATCAGGTGTTGTTTCAGTCAATGATCTTACATTGCAACAGCAAAGTAATTTAAATATCATAAATGAAACATGTGAATTGAATGATATATTTGATTCTAAGGTATCCTCGTCCGAAGAAGTCTTAATACCGGATAATGGATCGATAGAAATCAGTTTTGAATTTCCATCAAGCATTACACAGACAATAGGAAACATGGCCATAGGAATTGATATTGCGCATCCAGATATTTCACAACTAACTCTAACACTAATAAAACCAGATGGAACAGAAATTCCGTTTTGGGAAGAATATTGTAACGGTGAATCAGATCTTAACTTCATATTGGATATAAACGCTTTTGAGAAGGATCAATGTGGCGTTTCTTGGAGACAAGGCTATCCAATTTATGAAGCCAATACATTTTCAAGTGTAGAAATAAGTAACATTGTGAATGAAAACATGGCAGGTGAATGGAAAATTAGGTTTCAAGATGTTACATCTGGCGTTCAAGGTAGAGTTAATCATGCATTTATTTATTTTAAGGAATAAATTTAAACCTGAAGAAAATCGTGATCATCTTGATGCTTTAATTAACGCTATTTAGTTTAGCACAAATTTAGATTTATCGTATATCAAGACTTACTTACAAGTCGTTACATGAAATTGGATTCCTACTTCAACTCATTCATGTCAGCAATGATGATTATTTAATGGAACGCTTATATGATAGAGGTAATTTAATCGACCTACAAGCAAGTAATGGTGTAACACATGTAACAAAAAAAGTCAGGTGTACAATTGCACAACTCAAAATTTTAATTTGTTGTGGGTTCGTCCATGTCAATATAAAAACACCAATTTATTGTTTAAACGCATTGCTATAATCTCATTCTTA
>JAHDGD010000194.1 GCA_020627825.1 Saprospiraceae bacterium | reverse complement strand
CTCTTTCTTTTGATGCTCTATTCTATTCCTATTTCCTGTCTGTCAAAGAACTTTTCTATATTTACTTTAAAGCACTAATGCAATAAAGAGAATATCACTTTTTTTTTAAAAATAAAACTCAAACAACTTATTGTTTTTTGCTCTATCTTAATCGCCTCTCATTCAAAGCGGCTGCAAAATTAGAAAACTTTTTTCAACCTGCAAACTTTTTATAAAATTTTTACAAGAAAAAAATAAACTTAAATTTTCAATTCTCACATGCTTTCCATCAAAAGCGGCTGCAAAAGTAATTGATATTTTCAATTAAACCAACCCCTTTTGAGAAATAATTAAAGATATTTTACGGATTAATTTTAAAGCTATTTGCACCTCTTTGGAAATCAGCACAGTAAGCTAAACTAGAATGGAACGAAGCTCACAAATTAAAATCAGAGCTACCTTTCCGTACCATTCAAAATTCATAATAAACCATCAAAATAGAGATCAACTATTGCTACCAATAAGGGTTTAATTGTTTTTAAATACGTTTTCGAAGACTTGTTTTTTTCTAGGCATAGTAAGCAATTAGAAAAGTAGTCCCTGCTCTAACATTTGAAATGACTTTAATAACCATAGTTATTTTCAATTATTTTTGAGATTATGAACTCCCTAAACCTGAACCTTCATAATATCTAGCAGAATGTAATCTTAAAAAAGGCATGAATATCTCTTCGATCATTTCTGGCTCAATCCCTACCCTATTGCCAGAGATACTTATTTGATGTACGTCTTCCTGAATCCAAAAGAAACAGCAAAGAGTCTTAGTTTTTTTTGATGGGAATGCAAAAAACCTGTATATTAAATCCCAATATTGAGCGCGCGCACTATCTATAAAGCCCAAATCTTGAAGAAAAGCAAACTCATTACATTATTATCAAGTCTGAACAAAATTGAATTCCGAAACTTTGAGAAGTTTCTGGGACACTCCTTTTTCAATAAAGACCAAGACAGCCTTAAACTGTTCAAAATCTTGAGTCGGCAATATCCCGACTTTGAGGAAAAAAACATAGAAAAAGAAAGGGTGATCAAACGCTTGTATAAACAAGAAGCCAACAAGAAGATCCAGCAGCAATTCAACTATACGATGTTCAACCTCACTAAAACGCTGGAGCAATACATCTTATGGTTGGAATTGCAAGAGCAAGACAATGATCGGCACTTTTTGTCTTTGAAGGCCTATAAACGTAGGAAACTGGATAAGTTCTTTTTCAAAAAAGCTCAAGAATTTAAAACGGAACTGGATAAGACAGAACAGCGAGATGCTGCTTATTATAATATATTGTATCAGCTAAATCTTTATATTTTCCATCACCCTTCCACTGCTAAACTTGATACAGAGGTTGATTCTTTTAAGAATTATGTGGAAAGTTTTGATTTGTTTTTATTGAGTACAAAGCTGATCCAGATTTCAGCCATACTCAATCGTCAATTTGTCGTGGATGAACAGTTTACGATACATTTAGAGAACGCTGTATTGTCAAAAATAAAGGAATCACCTTTTTCAAACTATCCTTTATTACAGATATATGATATACTCATCGCCTATCAGCAAAATCGAAAGACCCCAGATCCTGAGGCCTTTCCTAAAGCAAAAGCTTTATTTCTAGAACACTTATCCCTTTTTGGTAAAAACGAACAGGCAAGCATTGCCAGTTTATTGCTCAATTTTGCGATAACGCTATACAATAATGGCCACGATGAATTTTTATGGGAACAATTTGAATTCTATCAATTCATTGAGCAAGAGAAACTACTTCATCAAAAGGACGAGAGCCATCCCGTTATTTTCTTCAACACGGTTCAAGCAGCTTGTGAATTAGGAGAATTAGAATGGGTTTTTCAATTCATCCAAAGCAAAGAAGATAGTATACTTAAAGAGGACAATATGTTTTTATTGGCAAAAGCCTACTATCACTCTTGCAATGGCGAACATGATGAGACCTTAGAGCTACTCCGCGATGTCCACAAATTTGAATTTTATTATCATAATATTACAGCCAAGGCTTTGATGTTACGTACCTATTATGAACAAGATGAGCTAGATCTCTTTGATTATTTGGTCAATTCCTTTAGTGTATACATAAGAAGAAATAATAAAATGTCTCCATATATGAAAGAGCAGATTTTGAACTTCATCAAAATCTGCAATCGTCTCTTTCAAAACAAGAATTATGAGGCGGATGAAAGCGAACATCTTTTAAAACTACTGCAAACAGATAAGCTTTTTTATCGCGCTTGGTTAAAGCGACAAGCTGCCCAGATCATCGATCGCCGCAAATAACTCCATTAATTAGCGTAAGATGGAAAACTTTTTAGTTTCAATTGCGCCGTTTTCTTGTTTGAATTTTGCAAAGTAAACTCCAGGCTGAAGATCGGCCACGTCCATTCGATACTCGTAATCAATTCCATCCTTCACTAGCTTGATCAATTGGCCAGACAGGCTTACAATATGAATTTCTTCTATGTTGTTTGTCCCACTTATCACCAACTCTTGATTAGCTGGATTTGGGTAAACATTTAGCTCCTCACTTGGTGCTTCTAAAAAGCGTGAATTACTACCCTTATCACAATCTTCATCGGTCGTAATATCTTGAGGGCTTACCGCCTTAGGTTTAGTGATTTCATTATTTGCTCTTAGTCTTCCATAGACTAAATCAGCTTGGAACAAATTATTACAAGAGCTACAATAAGGATGTACACTACTAGATGAAAAACTTTGTACTCCAGTATCATCAACACTTTGTGCATCTTCTTCCGTATCACAATAATTCCCTCCAATTACCACCACAATTTTCTGTATATCTGAATCATCTGGAGCATCATGTAACCCAACAACAGCTGCGGTATTCATATTCGTTTTCCCCAACATGTAATTATCTCCATTAAGGTGCTTGGCATATAATTCCATATTATAGAACTTTATATCAAATACATTGTCCCCAATTGGCGTAACTTCTACAAGATCCTCGTGGTCCTCTAAGCCACCATTGAACATCCATAGTGTATTGTTATTTGGATATGATGCTACTTGAAATCTAACTTTTAACCAAGAAATAGATGCCAAATCTTGAAAGTCAACCAGTTTGAACTGTAAATAAACCATGTTGTGTTCAGGGTCTTTGGTCATTTTCAAAACAACCCTGCTTTCTACCTCTTCTACTTCCTCTGTATCTACTTCAAGATCCCCAAGATCAATTTCGTACTGAGCATTCAGTTGAAAACAAAAAATACAAGTAATAATTAAAGTGCCTAAGTAAGTTAAAAGTCGCATTGATCTATTTTTTTGTTGTTAATACAAATATCGAAAGAATTGCCAATAGTTTTAAATACAAAATTTCAAGAAAATTAGAGATATAGCAATTTATCTAAATACATATAAACCTATCATACAATATCCTAAGAATAAAAGTGTCGTTAATTAATTATAAAACATTAGAAAAAGTACCATGATAAAAAGCCTGTTTTAGATGATATTATTATTTGTTGTTGTTAATACAAATATCTATACAATCTCAAAAAAGTAGAAATACACTTTTCAAATAAAATCAAACAAAGTGTATTTTTTTTAAATGCATTAAGATCTATAATACAAGATATTAACATCTATTTGGCTATTTAAAAATTAGAAAAAATCAAAAGATTGCCCCCTAAAGGGGGCAATCCAAGGCTTAAAATGCTAAATACAACAATGCTATTTTAGAAATCTTAGCAGAGAACGCGATTCAAACAGCATATACCTTAGTACTTGAAATAATTCATGTATAACTATGGATGTGCTACTTGGTTATTCAATACCATCTGATCATTAACTTTTACGCTGAAATACCAAGGATCATTAATATTGTAATTAATACCTTCATGCTCATTAAACTTCTTCTCGAGACAAATCGATTTTTTATTATTTTTAGTCCTGCTCCCTTCCACATTAATTGGTGCTTCGCATTCACAGGCATTTTCCGCATATACATGCCCTGAAGTTAGAATTTGCATATCTGCTCTATCCCTTGTCCATTTTCCATTGCCTTTCAACCTATAGTTGACTACATCCACTTTTATTTTATTACTAGTAGAAAAGAAAACCAGATAATTTTTCTTGGATTTAGTTTTTGTAGAATAACATATGGAGCGACTACCATTATTATATTCAAGGCGTTCGAAATCATCATCTAAATTACCTTGTTCACAGCCACCAACAGCTGTATCATAATCGACCTTGAAAATAACCTGAGAACAGTCCCCAATTTTCAAAGAACCAGATTTGGTTCCTTCACAACTAAAAGAGAAGAAAGCATAATGACCTGTCTTAGTTTCACCATTTACAGTCCAAACTATTTCTTCATCGGGAACATTCTGGATCATAGAAACAATATTGATTAAGCCACTTGTCGAAAAAGCCATTCCCCCATCTTGTGCATCGCCATCAATAACATAAGCCCCCACTTGTTCTTCCCCCAAAAATGTAAGAGCCGCTCCTAAGTAATCACAAAATTCAAGAGAAGCGAAATCCTCAATTATTTCAAATACGAGGAAATCGCTATGACTACAAGGTTCAGTTGATCCTGATATTTCACCAGATATTTCGAGCGTAGCAGTATAATTCCCATGTGTTGGATAAGCGTGTTGAATCACCGCTTGTGTCGTCTCTATAGGATCAGAACCATCTCCGAAGTCCCACTTAAATGTACCTGCAAAGTCCTGACTCAGTTCACTTTGAGACCAAGCAAAAACAACATCATATTTACCTGTTGAATTATTGTATTCCTTAGAAACAACAGCAAAAGAGGCATTACATTCTAATGGACTCTGGAAGGATACCCCATTATTAGTTCCAAGATTAATCACTTCTATTGTACTCACATAAGAAGGATAATATCGAGCTACTAACCCCTCCTCCATTAAAGTGTGCAAAGCTTTGGTATTTCCATCTAATATTTTAACCCCTACACCTTCTTTTGGAACATAATAGATCGTTTTATCAATCTGTAAAACCCCATCTACATTAAAGAAAGACTGAAGAATTTCATCACCTATACCTTTATCTTTCAATTGATTCAAGACTACTTCTGGATCACCTCCTCTTTCCAACAAATGATATTCTTCCTTAGCTAATTTGTATCTCAGGGATTTGTGCTTTAAGCTTAGTTCAAAATCTCCTAGTACTGGCTCTGGATCAGTAAAAACATCTGTTTCCTTAGTGGTGTCTTTATAATTATTAATTGCTTTTCTAAGTGCATTGTAAGACTCTTTGTAAGATGCTAAGCTATTAAAGACCAACCATGAACCATTGTTACGAACATTACCTTTATAATCTCCATTGACAGCAATTTTTTCTGCATTAGCGATAGCCAATTCTTCCTCTCCAAAAACCGTCTCATCTTGACAAGAAGTCATCATAGCAGCTACAGAAAACAAAGCCACTAACCAAAATATATATTTCATTTTTACTTAAAATTTATCGAATACTCGCCTACTCGTATCGCTTTTCGGCAAAACGCGTCCCTACTCTTTTTCATTGGATTTTCGAGATAGCTCCTTTAAAAACTTAGAAGAATGAATCTCAAATCTACTTCTCTGCTATATCCTTAATAGCCTTCGCAATCTCCCCCTTATTATCCTTAATAAAATCCCAGAGTGCACTTCCTACACAACGCCATTTACATCTTCTTCTTTCTTTTTTGTTTTCATCTCCGGGATAAAGATTATTACAGTATTGAAAGCAGCCTCCTCTAGTATCAGTAGCCACAACGGCTTCCGAAAGTTCTATCATTTCTTTATCGCTCAGATCTAAAGCACGTTGTAAATTCCTACTCAGACTTACCGATTTAATAGCCTCTGTATTTTCATCAAAAACAGCCGTTATCTTGCCTTCCAACTCACTACCATCCTTGTAATAGATTATGCCAGTTACAATTTCAGCTACAGTTGAATTATGAGCTTCTAAATTTGTTCGCATAGTTGCATTCTCAGCAAAATCAGGTTCAAACACTGCCTCTTCTTGGCAAGAAGTCATGAACAAAGCAACTACTACAAATGATATCATCCACATTAAATTTTTCATTATTATTTATTTTAAAACTTGTTACCTACTCATATCGCTTTTCGGCATATCGCGTCTCTACTCTATTCTATAGGATTTTCGAGAATAGCCCTCCTTAATTCACAATTTGCTTGATGTATGAATTACGATTCTGAAATCTCAGACTCCGCCCCTTGGAAAATTTCCATAAACCCTTTTTTCACACATCCCCACTTACACCTTCTTCTTTCTTTTTTGTTTTCATCTCCGGGATAATCTTTAATGCATTGATCAATACATTTTAGGTCACCATCACCTGATAGTGATTGAGTAAATGCGATCATATCTCGATCATTCAATCCAAATTTCTTCTTGATATTGTCACTTACATCTATAGAGATCAATGCATCCGTTCGATGATGAAAGACTCCGGTCACCTCCCCACGAATCACTCTACCATTCTTCATAGTCAAGGTCAAAGTCCGAGTATCAACATCATAATAATTCGTTTCCAAAGTCGTACGCATCGTAACACTTTCATCATACTCTTCCCCGAATACAGATTCTTCTTGGCAAGAGGTCATAAACAAGGCAATGGCAATAAAAGCTACCATCCAAATCAAATTTTTCATAAGTCTTATAATTAATAAATGACACCTACTCTATTCGCTTTTCGGCTTACCGCGTCTTTACTCTTTTTAAAGGATTTTCAAGAATGCTCCTCAACAGTTTTTTTCTTT
>JAHDGD010000028.1 GCA_020627825.1 Saprospiraceae bacterium | reverse complement strand
ATTACAAATACTACAGAAGTTACTACCGTTCAAACTGAACAGGGCAAGGTAATCATAGAAGAATATACAGGTGATTTTATAAAAGGAACATTTTCATTCAGCGATGAGAATAACTTAGGAGATCAAGTTGAGGTAACAAATGGATTTTTTAGTACAGAAGTTTTAAAATAATATCATTTAAACTTCCGACATTCTAGAATTAAATGGTATAAAGTACTTTTTAATCTATATTCGAATAATAAAAAAAGGGTTTTGACTCAAAAAGTCAAACCCTTTTTTTATGGTGCCCGAGGGGGGAGTCGAACCCCCACGCCCATACGGACACATGGCCCTCAACCATGCCTGTCTACCAATTCCAGCACTCGGGCAGAATGTGGAAGGCAAATATAACAGAATTTATTTCTAGGAAAACCTCAAGCCCACTAATTCTATATCTAAAGTACAATACATCAACCCTTAAATAACGTGAATAAAGAAAATAAAAAAGTTTAAGATTTACAGCTCTTCAATAGTTGATACAATATTGAATTTATAAACAAGTTAGTTATACTTTTTTTTACGTTGTTTTATTTCAATGTAGCGAGCCACATTTCCATCAAAACGTATGGAATAAAGTGTTTTATTTGATTTTCGCTTTCGCAATTAATCCCAGAACTCAGGATAACTACTTAATGCCTTTTTGGGGTTAAACCCCAAAAAATATAAAAAGCGAAACTTTCTTAATAAAGAACTAAAACTTTCTAAAGTCAAACATTCTTTGTTTATTTACATATATTCAAAACACCTTCATAAATGAAAAGTAAACACCTTACTACCCTACTTTTGACTTGTTTTACATGTATATGTTTTTCTCAAGAAAATTATATTTACGACCTTCAAGAAATTGCAGCAAGTGCCTATTCATTTCAAGAAAGAAATCAAATCAATAAAGCCATTGAAGAACTTGATAAAATTCATTTTCTAGATCCTGCCTATTTAGTAGGTATCACTTCGAAAGTTGAATTTCTTGAAAGTGCAGAACGTTATGAAGAAATTATAGAATTACTACTTCCTCTGCTTGAAAAAGGATCGTTTAATGATTATCCGCCGCTTTATTATAATTTATCAAAAGCTTATTCATCATTAGAAAAATATGATGAAGCTCTAGCAGTTTTGGATGAAGGAAAAGCAAATTTCCCAAATTATAGTTTACTTTATTTTTATAGTGGTGTATCAAATTACGAAGCGGGTAAAACACAAGCCGCAGTAAATGATTTCAAACAAACTATCATCTTAAATCCTGGTTTATCACGTGCCCATTATTTACTGGGTGCAATAGCGTTGGACAAAGGAGAACTCATTCCGGGTTTCTTAAGTATAGTGGGGTATTTAGCGCTTAGTCCAGGAGATAACTTAGCAACCACTGCAGTATCCTTGTTGGACAAGGATTTTTCTTCAAATTACAAAGATCTCGCAGGCATTGTATTTTCGAAAGAAGGAGATGATTTTTCAGAATTAATCGAAATTCTCAGGAATAATCTTCCTTTGAATAAAAAATTCAAACTTAAAAGTTCAGTTGATTACAACTATACGCGATATCTACAAGCAGTAATCGAATATGCAGAATCGCATGAAATTCAAGATGGTTTTTTTGAAACACATTACATTCCATTTTTAAAAGAAATAGGAAAACAGGACTTAACAGAATTGTTCACCTATTATACATTGGTATCGTTTGAGGAAGGAAAACTAGGTAAAACTGTTCAGAAAAACATGAATGACCTACTCGATTTTCAAGAGGAATTTATTGAAGATGAATTTCAAGATCTATTTTATGTCACACCGATGGTTGTAGATGGCGAAAGTAAAATGATAACGATAGAATATAATGAGGGAGACCCTTTTATTAAAGGAGAGGTAATTGATGGAAAGAAGCAGGGTACGTTCATATATATGGATGAATATGGAAGGAAACGCGGCACTTATCAATACGTTGATGATAAACTAGAAGGGGAAGCTATTCTAAATGATATAGAAGGGGTAATCGATGAAAAAGCAATGTATATCAATGATGAGAAAAATGGAAGAAATGTTGGAATCAATTCAAAAGGAGAAGAAACATGGGTCATCAATTTTAAAGACGGTAAGCTTGATGGTGACTATTCCTATATATACGCTCTAGGTGGAGTGAATTGCAAAGAGCCATATATAGATGGAAAATTGATTGGAGAGGTGAACTGTAACTATGCAAATGGTCAGAAAAGGGCTACAATACTTTATAATGAAAATGAAGAAAGAGATGGAATCGTAACCTATTATGGTTTAAATGGAGAAAAATCATATGAATACACCTACAAAAACGGTAAGATTACTGGTCCTGTACATGTATATAAACCAGACGGCAATTTACAGTTTTCATATGAAATGAAAGATGATGAATATGTATTTCCTTATACGTTGTATAATTCGAAAGGAGAAGTAACAGAGAAAGGGGAAATGGAAAATGGGGATAAAAAAATTACATACAGTAATGAAAATGGAGAACACTCTATTTATCGATTTGATGGAGATGAGTTGAAGAGCCTTGAATCTTATGAAGATGATAAATTATTGTACACGTTTACTTTCAAAAATGATGCGCTTCAAAGTATCACAAGCCATTTGGGCGAAAAGCCCAAAAAATTAAAGAAAAGTCCTATTACTTATTATGACGCAGATGGAAACAAAAGAAGTGAGCGCTCTTATAAAAAGTTAACATTGGATGGAAAATCTACTTACTATTATAGGAATGGCCAAATATTAAGTGTAGAAGAATATGCAAATGGTGAGCAAACAGGTGAGGACATAGCATATGATTATAATGGGGATATTTCTTCTATAGCGAATTACAAAAACGATACGTTAAACGGTATATTCAAATCTTATGAAAGCGGTCACCTTGCGTATACATGTTATTATGCTGATGGCAAATTAAATGGTCCATTAAACTTTTACAGAACAACAGGAGAAATCTCAGAAACTAGATTTTATTCAGATGGAAAAATGGTAGCTAGTGAATTATATGATGCAAGTGGAAAATTATACGAAAAAAACACATTCAATACAGGTGTTGGATATGAGTATGGAGAATTATCAGAGTCCTTACATTTTTATAAAGGAAAGAAAATAGATTCTATTGATTTTTATTATAAAGATGGTCTTTTCAAAACTTCGATGTATGGTCTAGAATCGATAGACAGAACATTAAAAAATGGCATGTTGGAAGGGCTTACAACCTATCGATTTAGAGAAGACAAGGTAGAATCAACTTGTGCGTATGTGAATGGGAAAAAGCATGGTGTATTAAAACGTTTTGCACCGAGTGGTGCAGTTAAGCTTGAAATGAATTATGTGTACGGCGAGAGTGAGGGGAAATCTATATGGTATGATGATATGGGGAATAAAACAGCAGAAGGCTTTTACCAAAAAGATCAATATACTGGGAAATCTAAAGTTTATTACCCTGATGGAAGTGTTTATAGAACTGCTATGAATAAAAATGATCAACAGGAAGGTCCCAAAATATTTTTCAGCCCTTCTGGAGATACTTTGTTGATCTTACACATGAAAGCAGATCTTATAGATTCCTATCAAGTGAGAACAGCCGAAGGAACCATGTCCAATAGTTCTGCTTTGCCAAAAGGTAAAAAAACAGTTAACATTACATATGAAGATGGACAACCTGCAATGAATATTTCGTTTGATAAGTTATACATTGACGGAAAACTTCAAATATATTCAAGAGAAGGTGTCCTCATCCTAGAAAAAAATAGAAAAAAAGGCTATCTAGATGGTCCGTATGTTAAGTATCATGCTAATGGAGAAAAGTACTTGGTTCAAACGTATAATCAACATAACTTACAAGATGATATAGCCTACTATGATGAAAATGGAGTCATACAGCTTCGAATAGGATATAAAGATGATAGATATCACGGAGCTTATAAAATTTATGAAAATGGAGAACTCAAAGAAACTATGTATTTTGAATACGGCAAATGTGTTCCGTCTGAGGAATAGCCTGATCCTATTTATTTTATTTACAGTAATTGTACCGGCAATTGCTCAAGAAACGAAAAGTTTCGAAGCTTATAAAGCTGCCTATAAAGGTCAGCCAGAAGTTGTGATTTCCGATGTGGAGAAATACGTTATAAAAAAAGCAAAAAATGGATTACTTATAACGCAAGAAAGGCATAAAGAATCTTTAGTCTTAAATAAGCTAGGAGTCAGAGATCAAAAAGATCAATTTTACTCTTCTGAATTATCACCTGTTATGGATTACAATGCGTATATCATTACAAAAGATAATAAGAAAGTGAAGATGAAAAACTTTAACGAATCAAGCAACAACAGTGGTTCTGTGTTTTTTGATGACGTAAAGAAGATTGAAGTCACATACTCTGGTTTAGAACCTGGGGTTCGAAAAGTCTTACAATATGAAACCACTTTTACGGATCCCAATCTTTTGCATCGATTCGTTTTTAAAAGACAATATGCAGCAGAAGAGCTTAAATTGGAAGTTGAAGTAGATAATTCAGTAGAACTAGGTTATAAAGTAATTAATGATTCGGGTGATATCGAATTTCAAAAAACGAAGAAGGGGAAAAAAACGCTTTATCAATGGGTTAAAAAGAATTCAACGCCATACAAGTGGGAACCCAATAGTCCAGGTATGTTATATGTAGAACCTCATGTTGCACTCTTCATTACCGATGCTGAACTAGATGAAAAACCAATATTCCTAGGGGATGTACCTAAGTTGTATGCATATTATCAAACATTTGTTAAAGATTTAAATAAAGACATTAATAAAGATTTACAAACAATTGCAGAAACAATTGCAGCTCCACATGAAACTGAAGAAGAAAAAGTAAAAGCAATATATTACTGGGTAAAGGATAACATCAAGTATATAGCATATGAGAACGGATATGAGGGCTTTATTCCCAGAGAGGCAAATCTTGTATGCGAAAGGAAATTCGGAGATTGTAAAGATATGTCAAGTATCACACAGGCGTTGTGTCAAAGCATTGGAATAGACAATGTAAAACTAACATGGATAGGGACACGGGATATACCTTATACTTATGAAGAAGTACCAACACCTGCGGTAGATAACCATATGATTGCATGCTATGTAAAAGATGATAGTTATATATTCTTGGATGGTACAGATCAATGGACAGCTTACCCATATCCTAGCAGCTTCATTCAAGGAAAGGAAGCTTTAGTAGGGCTTTCGCCCAAAGAGTTCAAAATTGTTACCGTACCCATTGTAGATGCCATTGATAATAAACGAAAAATTGAAGTTGATTTCACTGAAGAGAACGGCTTGATTAAGGGAACAGGTTCATTTGAATTCCATGGATTATCTAGGACACGTCAGTTAGCAACAATGAGTTCACTAAACAAAACATCTAAATTTAATGATGTAAAAAGAAGAGTTCTTCTCGGTAATAATAAATTCATACTGTCTGATTATACAGAAGAAAATATTGACAATAGAGATCTTCCATACATTTTACATTATGATTTTAATCTAGATAATTACGTTATTGAAGTCGGTGATGAACATTTCATCAATATGTTTATGAAAGAACATAGTCTCTTGTATGAAATGGAAGACGATCGGATTTTTCCATATGAGATTGCGCATCTTCAGCATATTGATGTTACAACACGCTATACCATTAATGATACAGAGTCAATAAATTCATTACCTGAACCTTTGGATATAGATAATGATTTATTGTCATTTAAAGCTGCATACTCAATGGATGGCAGAACCATTCAATTACATTATATTCTCGAGTCGAAGTCAATATTTATCGAACCTTCACAATTCGAAGAATGGAATAATACCATACGTTCTATCAAAGAATACATGGACAATACACTAAGTATAAAACAACAATAAAATGAAAAAGACACTACTATTTATAGGAGCACTTATGTGCGGAACTTTTCTTTTCAGTCAATACACACCATTCGAAGATGTAAGTTTTTCTGATGAGACTATAGAAATACCAGAAGAATTTAATGATAGTGACGAAATCATACTGTTTCAAAATCGAAAAGTTGAAATTGTTAGTGGTTCAGAAGGTGTTGAAGAATATGTTATGGTCCATGAAAAGACGCTTGTTAATTCAGATGATGCAATAGAGAAAAACAATCGTTTGTACATCTCTTTTAGATCCAACGAAAGGATTGTATTAAATAAAAACAGAGTTATTCTACCAGATGGGACTGTTATAGAACTTAATGATGACGACATCCATGAAGAAACAGACACAGAGACAGGGAGAAGCTATGCCTATTATGCGGTCAAAGGAATAGAAAAAGGGGCAATGATCGAAAAATTATATGTTAAGCAGGTAGCACCAAACTTAACTGATAATTCATTTGCATTTCAATTCTCTGCTCCCATCATTCAATCGCAATTTGAATTGATACATCCTGATTTTCTTGGTTTCAAAACAAAATCTTACAATGGGCTAATGGAACCACATGTGGATGAAAATAGGTATGAAGATAAAATATCAATCTACGTTTCGGATAGCTTAATATTTCCTATCAACACAGAAGAGAAGTTAGCAAATATCAGCAAGCACAGGAAATACTTTCGATACAAGCTCCATGAAAATTACAGTAAGGGAACAAAGAACTTTTACAATTACAACAATTTCGCAAAAAATGCCTACAGTAATCTCGTTTTTGAATTGCCGAAAAAAGATGTTAAAGCGATCGATAAATTCACTAAAGATTTAAATATTACGGACAACATGTACCTCAATGTGCTTGAAATAGAACATTTGGTAAAAACTACGATCATAAATGACTATTACTATGATAAAAACAATTCCTTAGCAGACTTAATCAAAGCTAAAAAAGGAACTGTTCTAGATGTGTTGGTTTTATACAAATCTATTTTCGATAAATTCGATATTCCAGCTGAGTTCGTTTTTACCACAGATCGTTTTGATATGTACTTCGATCCAGAGTTTGAAACAACGAATAATCTAACCTATGGCCTCCTTTATTTTAAGGAACTAGATATGTTTTTAGATCCACGTAATAAGTCTTATAGAATTCCACTCATCAATTCTGGTCACGCACACAACCATGGTTTAAGATTGAAAGAAAAAGAATATTCAGGAACCATTTTACCAGTAGCTGATCTTATGTTTATTGAAGCGCCTAGTATGCAGTTGACTACAGATACCATGAATATAACCATTGATTTCACTAGTGACATAGCAAATCCCAAAGTAACTTCTCATATGAATTTCGGAGGATATTCAGGTGCACATTTACAAGGTATTGTCGATCAAGTTCCTGAAGATCGATACGAAGAAATTCTTGAAGATATCCTGAAAAATTATTCGGCAGATGCCGAAATGGACAAAAAAGAAGTTCTTAACAATGGTGTTGCAAACATGGGTAAGAAAAATCTTATACTAAATCTTGAATTTCAAGGTAAAGATTTAACCCAAAAAGCTGGCGATAAATATCTTTTTAAACTAGGTGAAACAATTGGAAAACAACA
Organism: Saprospiraceae bacterium; assembly: GCA_020627825.1. GTDB lineage: Bacteria > Bacteroidota > Bacteroidia > Chitinophagales > Saprospiraceae > JAHDFB01. Next base: position 30,004 of record JAHDGD010000028.1, on the reverse strand, counting down.
GGAAATCTATCAATCGGAGAAACGAATGATGCCAGTGGAAATTGATTATCCGCATTATTATTACAGAACTTTAACGGTCATTCTTCCTGATGGATATAAAGTATCGAATCCTGAAACAGCTACATTTGATTTTAAAACAATCATGGATGATAAAGAAGAAGCCGTTTTCACAAGTTCATATACCGTAGAAAATAATACTTACTCAATAGAAAACATTGAATATTATAATACGGTTTTGTTTCCATTGGAAAAATTTGAATCGTATCAAAATGTATTAAATGCTGCCGCAGATTTTAATAAAATCGTTTGGGTAATCGAAAAAAGTGAGTAATTATAATATCATATTTTTTTGGGCTCGAGCCCAAAAAAGAATGGATAGAACATGCAATTAAAAAAACATACACTCAAAGTAGAAAAGACAGCACACTATGGTACCTATGGTCAACTTTCAGATCAAACATCTTATTTCTGGTTTGTATTGCACGGTTCGCACATGTTGTGTGAACAAATGCTTTACAAATTTGAAAACTTTGATCCTTCAACACATTTTGTAGTTGCTCCAGAAGGGCTTTCGCGCTTTTATCTCAAAGGATTTAGTGGGGATGTTGTAGCTACATGGATGACAAAACAAGATCGATTAACAGAAATAGAAGACTTTTCAACTTATCTCCATTCATTGTACTCTAGTTACCTTGAAAAATTGCCAAAGAATTGTAAAAAGATCGTTTTCGGATTTTCACAAGGAGGGACATCAGCTTTTCGGTGGCTACATCGAAAAAAGACAGATCTTGACGTGTTGTTAGCCTATTCAACATGGATTCCTGAAGACATCGATTTCACTAAAAGTCACACATCCTTCGATCGTATTAAATTGCTTTACACGATAGGAAATCAAGACATGTATCTTTCCAATGGTAAAAAAGAACTATTATTTGATATCATTCAAAGAAATGGATTTGAGGTTGCACTTGAATTTTACGAAGGAATTCATAAGGTCAAAAAATCACAATTAAAATTTCTTTTTAAAAAGTACATTCAAGAGTAAATATCTGCTCTAAAGAAGTACATCTACATACGATACATTTATTCATAAGCATTTAAGATTTATTTTAGTTTTCTTAACTTTTTTTTGAAAATCCTTAACATTTTATGTGGTTTTCATTTTTGCTCGGCGTCTTAGGGTTTTATTATGTCATTAAACTTATTTCAAAAAAATGGAGTACATTAAAAACCTATTTGATTCCCTAACATCTAGTCTTGGTCAAGGACTGCCTACATTGCTAGGAGCAATCGTTGTTATTATATTAGGATTCATTATAGCTGGTATCATCAAGCGGCTTGTCATTCGCCTACTAGGCAAAACAACTGTAGATGAAAAACTAGCTACTAAATTTTCAACAAGTGTTCGAATTGATCAATTTGTTGGGAAATTAGCATATTACATCGTTGTATTATATGCATTATTATTTGCACTTAACATGCTTGGAGTTGATAGTGTGACTGATTCATTGCAAGAGATGCTTAGTGGTTTTGTAGGCTATATTCCGAATATTATTGGTGCAGGAATTATAGGATTTGCAGGATACATTATAGCGACAATATTATCAGAAGCGACAAGTTTTGTTTCGGATGGAGTTGAAAATTTTGGAAGAAGAATGGGCATAAGTGCAGGTTCAATTAACCTGACTAAGATCTTAAAGCAGGTTGTTTTCATTATTGTATTCATTCCTATTTTGATTATCGCGTTAGATAAACTTGATATGAAAGTAATTTCTGAACCAGCGTCAGAAATGTTAGGAGGTTTACTTAATTCTATTCCAAAAATTATTGCTGCTGCTATTTTACTTGCTGTATTTTTCATTATAGGAAGATATGTTGTAAATATTGTGACAGACTTATTGAGGAATGTAGGATTGGATAAATTTTCTACAAGCATAGGATTAAATTCAGTAATTGGTGAAACAACATCATTATCATCTATACTAGGAAATATAGCTTTATTCTTTATCATGTTTACAGGTATTATCGCTGCATGTGATAAGCTAGAATTAGAACAAGTTGAAGAAATACTAACGAATATCTTTGGCATTACAGGAAGAATTTTCTTTGGTCTTATCATATTGATGGCTGGTGTGTTTATTTCGAACATCGCTGAGAAAGCAATGTCTGGTTCGAAGAAAAATGGATATTTAGTACCAATTGTTCGATTTGCGATTTTAGGTATTTTCTTAGCATTTGGTTTACACACTATGGGAATAGCGGAGAGTATTGTTAACCTTGCATTTGGTTTAACTTTAGGATCAGTAGCAGTTGCCTTTGCCCTATCATTTGGATTAGGAGGAAGAGAAGCAGCTGGAGAAGAAATGAAAAATTTCTTTAAGAATATTAAGAAGTAAAATACCCTTACTTTTAGTTACATGGGGGAGGTTTTAGTTTTTCCTCCTCCCTGTTTTTTTTGGGCTTAAAGCCCAAATTCACTACTCATAAAGATTTATATTAAATTCATGTCAAATAAAGAAAAGACAGATAGAGCAATTGCGATTGTTGTAGTATTGCTCGCACTGGGGTTCATATTATACCAAGTCTTGGGAGGTCTATCCACTTTTTTAGATTCAGAAGAAATCGTTGAACACCAAGATTTATCTAGTTTGGTGATCAATGAAAAAGAGTACATAAAAGTTGAAGACACAACTTTTTCTGAGGAGCTAGGCAAGAATGAAGTTACATCAAGTGACGAACCAATTCAAGAACTTCATGAAGTTTCCCATGATGATGATAAAATTATAGGAATCGATTCGAGTAGGCAAAGAAATATAACAGATGATCAAGGGACTTCAGATACAATTTATTCTCCTTCACAAAAAACATTTTCAATTCAAGAAGAAGATACGCTTCTTAATAAGGTTGAAACTACAATAGATGATGAAGTAAAAGTAGTAGAAGAAAATATTGAAGAAGCACCTGTTGAGGTAGAAATGAAAGAGACAGATGTATCGCAATATTGCATAATTGTGATAGGAGCATTTAACGAATCAAGGAATACAAGCAAATTAAAAGAAAGACTAGATAAAGATGGATATGACATTTTTGAAGTTCCATTCAGAGGATTAACAAGGATCGGTGTTTATATTCCATGTGAAAACTCAACGAATCAGTTAAGAAAAGTTAGAAGATTATATGCAAGTGATGCCTTTATTTTTAAGGAAAAATAGCTGAAATATTATATGTCAATTAATAATTGCAGCATAAGTACAACATCATTACTAGCCTATTAACTTATGTTCAATACAAAGCCCATTTCACAAATGTTGAGATGGGCTTTTTATATTATTATAAACTTTGTTATTCATACTCAGTTCTAAATGGTATAACAGGAATAAAAATGCAAAACATGAGTAAGATTTTAGCGATATTTAATCTCCTTGCAGTAATTGGAGTCATTTCATGGAATTATTACACAACTATATACGGATTTCAAGGAAATGAAGTAGGAAAAGTTAGTGATGAGCTGATCAATCTTTTTACACCAGCAGGCTATGCCTTTAGTATCTGGGGGCTTATATTTCTAGCTCTTTTAGTTCAAGGATTTCAAGTATTGAAATGCTCATTTGATCAGCAATATGATGAAATGATTCGAAAGATCACACCTTCCTTTATTGTTGCTAATATATTGAATTGCGTTTGGGTTGTAGTATGGCTAGGATTACTTCCTGGAGTATCTACAATCGTTATGAGTGGAATCTTGATTGCCTTAATTTTTACTGCCTTATCGGTAGATCGCACAGTTCTGCCTAAAAATCGATTCATACGTATTACAATAGAATTTCCTGTGAGGTTATATTTGGGTTGGATCATAGTTGCAATTGTAGCTAATTATGCTGCTTATCTAAACACTACAAGTTTTTCAAGTTTCATAGGAGAAACTCCTTGGTTTTATATCATGTCAGCTATTGCTACTGGGATTATGGTGCTTGTTACGTGGCAAAAATCTTGGTACGAAATACCAGCAGTAGGTATATGGGCATTTACTGCAATAGCTGTTAGGCATTGGAATGATAAACCTATTTTAAGTTATGTCATCATAGCATGTATCATTGTGTTAATATGTGCCATATTATCCCGTATGCTTAACAAAAAAACTCAAGAAGTAAGTATCGCATAGTATTTAATGGTATAACAAAGCTTAGGTTTATCAGCAATTTTGGGCTTAAAGCCCAAAACAATTAATGAACGAAATACAATATGTCGCAAAGTAAGATTCATGAACTATGGGATTTAAAAATCATGGATAACCTTCATAATATACGGTATTTGGCTTAGAAGTAAACTTATTTCCCTTGATTCGGAATCGCCAAGGCCAATTCATACATTCTTGAGCAGTACTAAGACCGACTCTTGGACCAGTAAGGATATCGTCATTAGGTATGTTCATACCCTCTTCTAGCCAAATTTCAGCAGTTGAATTGTATAAGATGGCTTCATTATGCAGCTTGGTAATACCCAGTGCCTGTGTCAGTTTTCCTGGACCGTTACATAAATTAATTTCTTTATGCTGATTCCTCCGCAGTTTCATTTCTTCTATTCCTTTTACAGGTTGTAGCGCACGAATTAATACAACTTCAGCTTTACCTTTACTACTTGTAACAATATTAAATAAGGGGTGAATGCCATAACATATATAGACATAGGCATGACCGCCTTCTTTATACATAGATAATGACCTTGGAGATCGATTACCACCATAAGCATGACAAGCTTTATCGTCGCTACCACGATACGCTTCAGTTTCCACAATTATCCCTGCAGTTTCAACTCCACCAATTTTCGAATGAAGTCTTTTCCCTAAGAGTTTTTTGGATATATCTAGAATATCTTGATTAACATAAAAGGAATAAGGTATCACTAACTTTTTACTTTTCGGCCTTCAACAGTTTTACGTTTTACTGTTAATTTTTGAGCTGCTCTCAAGTCAACAAGTAATCGGGCATAAGCGCTCTCATCAGAGGTATAATAAATTTTATCACCATATGAGATTCGACCTTGATCTCTTTTCCAGTCTGCTGCCAATAAAACAAAATCTGCTCTATTTTTTGTAGGACCAAACATTAAGTACTTACTATTCCCAGATTCAAATGCAATACCAAAATTATTTGTTCTTGGTTCAATAATTAAAACACCAGGAGTACGTTTGGGAAAACGTATTTCTTCAACCTTTCGACCATTTCGAATTTTTATTGCACCATCATCAATTTTAGCATCGCCATCGCGGATTTCTCGCCACAAGACAATCTCTTCGGATAAATAGAACTGAATTTTCTTAAGATCCTTTTCGGTCCAGTTATTTTCATTTCGTAGGTTAGCAGTAAAAGGAGTCAATCGAGGACTACAAGATGCTAAGCAAGATACTAAGGCAAGTAGAAAAAGAAATTGTTTCATATCGTATAAATTTTCGTTTGGGTTTACCCAAATTTAGTTATTTAACGTGAATAATGGATAAGGAATTTTATCAGAAACCTTTTAATGGGTTAGGTTTGACTATAAATTCCGAAGGACTAGCCAAAGCTAATTCGAGGAATTTTTAGGAAAAAGATGACCCTTTAAATGGTTTTATGAGCTATTGACATTTCTACATCCATCTACTTCGTTCTGTTTTATTTCTCTTAGCGCTGCTAGGAGAAATAAAATCAGCCTTGTATATGTATGCATCTCTGTCAACTGATTTTATTCTTTATCCATTATTCACGTTATTTAAATTATTCTTTAAATAAGGATTCACTTATTTGAAAGAAGTGCGTTTAGAAATATACGAATTATTTAAATGTCGTGTTACGCAGATGGCATACATTAAGAGCACCTTAACGTAAGAAATAAGTGAAGTAAAAAGAAATAAAAAAGGCTTTGTGCATGTACACAAAGCCTTTACATATTGTTATAAGTGTTTTATCCTCCGAAATCATCGAAAGCAACATTTTCTTCAGGTATTCCCCAGTCATCCGCCATTTTAATTACGGATTGGTTCATCATAGGAGGACCGCAGAAATACAATTCAAGCTCTTCCGGAGCTTCGTGTTTACTTAAAAATTCATCGATTACTACTTGGTGTACATATCCTTTAAATCCATCACCGTTCGGATCATCTAAATTTTCCTTAAGAACCCAGTTATCTTCTTCTAGTGGATTATCAAGAGCAATAGCAAATTTAAAATTTGGAAATTGCTTTTCTATTTCTCTAAATTCTTCAATATAGAATAACTCTTTTTTAGTTCGACCTCCATAAAAGAAAGTAACTTTTCTTCCTGTTTTTAGTGTATGAAACAAGTGATACAAATGAGAACGCATAGGAGCCATTCCTGCACCACCACCAATGTATAACATTTCGTTTTGAGTTTCCTTGATGAAAAATTCACCATATGGACCTGAAACTGTTACTTTGTCACCAGGTTTCAAGCTAAAAATATACGAAGAACATATTCCTGGATTAACATCCATCCAATCATTTTTCGCTCTATCCCAAGGAGGTGAAGCGATACGAACGGTCAATGAAACAATATTTCCTTCAGCAGGGTGATTGGACATTGAATAAGCTCTAAAAATCTCTTCGTCATTTACCATTTTCAATGGCCACAAATTAAATTTATCCCAGTCTTGTTGGAATTTATCCGGAGAATCATGATACTTAGGGTGTGCCGTGATATCAATATCTTTATAGTCTACTGTAATAGGTGGCACATCAATTTGAATATACCCACCAGCTTGGAAGTCGAGGGTCTCACCTTCAGGTAATTTCACAACAAATTCCTTGATGAATGTCGCTACGTTGTAATTTGAAATAACTTCACATTCCCATTTCTTAATACCGAAGATCTCTTCTGGAATTCTGATTTCCATATCTTCTCTTACTTTCACTTGACATGCAAGACGCAAACCTTCAGAAGCTTCTTTCTTTGTCATGTGATTCAATTCAGTAGGTAGTGTTTCTCCACCTCCTTTGTCGACATGACATTCACACATAGCGCAAGTTCCACCACCTCCACATGCAGATGGAAGAAAAACGTCTTTTTCAGAAAGTGCTGACAATAAAGTAGATCCTGGCTGAACAACCATAGGATTTTCAGTATCACCGTTCACTATAATTTTTACATTTCCTTGTGGTACTAATTTTTGTCTCGCGAAAATAAGCATTAAGGATAGTAAAACAATCAATACTGTAAAAAGCAAAATTGCTCCACCTATAGATAGTAATGCGTTTAGATATAATATTGAATAAATCATCTACTAATTAATTTAAAATGATGCAAGATCGATTCCCATAAGACCCATAAAAGCGAGTCCCATCAGTCCAGTTAGCATAAAAGCCATACCAAGACCTCTTAGTGCAGGAGGTACAGCTGAGTATTTTATTTTCTCTCTTATTGCAGCAATGGCTACAATCGCTACAAACCAGCCAAAACCACCACCAAGTCCGAAAGATACAGATTCGGCGAAATTATATTCTTTTGATACCATAAATAAGGATCCACCTAAAATAGCACAGTTTACTGTGATAAGCGGAAGAAAAATTCCTAATGCATTATATAATGATGGAGAAAATTTCTCTACTACCATTTCAACCAATTGTACCATTGATGCAATTACTGCAATGAATAAAATCAATCGCAAGAAGGTAAAATCTTGTCCTAAAATACCAGTTTCACTCAATAGGTAAGTATTGATACACCAATTGATTGGCATTGTGATTCCAAGTACGAAGATTACTGCAAGTCCAAGTCCAAATGCAGTTTTCACACTTTTTGATACGGCAAGAAATGAACACATTCCCAAGAAGTATGACAAAGCCAAATTTTCTATGAATGCAGACTTTATAAATATATTTGCTAAATCAGCCATTTTCTATTTAATTTTCTTTTTAATTGAATGTGTATGTTACGAAATATCTACTAATTTCTTATTCCATGCTCTGTGCGCCCATATGAGGCCACCGATAACAAACATAGCAGAGGGGAATAATACCATCAAGTTGTTTGGTTCGTACCAACCAAAGATTGTACTAGTTTCAGTATTGATTAAAAACTCTTCTGTATTACCTATGATTTTAAAACCACCAATTGATCCTTTACCGAAGATTTCTCTTATAGCAGCTACAATCAGAAGAATAATACCGTATCCTACGCCATTTCCTACACCATCAAGAAATGATTTCCAAGGCGCATTTGCCATAGCAAAGGCTTCTAGTCTTCCCATTACAATACAATTCGTAATAATCAAACCAATAAATACAGATAGGTCTTTATACATAGGATAAGCAAAAGCTTTAAGCACCATTTCTACTACAGTCACAAGAAAAGCGATGATCACAAGTTGAACGATCATACGAACTTGCTTGGGAATAGAAGTTCGTAACATGGAGGTAATCAAACTGGAGAATGCACAAACAAAAACAACGGCTATAGACATAACCAATGCTTTATTGAACAATGTTGTTACCGCTAAAGCTGAACAGATACCTAGAACTTGAACAGTAATAGGATTATTGTCATTTAACGGATCCGTTAAAAGTTTCCTTTCTTTTTTACCAAAACTAAATGCTGCTTCTTTTTGAGCAACTGCAGTTGTTTCTGCCATTTTAATTTCTTTTTATTCTTAGACTACTAATTTCTACTTAAGAGATTTCAAATAAGGAGCATATGCTTCAACTCCTATATCTATCATTGCGGTAACACCATCAGCTGTGATCGTAGCACCAGTTAACCCATCAACTTCATATTTCTTGTCTTGAGCCCCTCCTTTACGAACAAGAATACCATTATATTGTCCATCAGCGTTTACAATGGATGTTCCTATAAATTGTTCCTGAAATGCTTTACTATCTTTTATTTCAGCACCAAGCCCAGGTGTTTCAGCTTTATGATCAAAAGCAGCACCAGCAATGGTTTGTAAATCATCTTCTAAAGCAATGTATCCCCAAATCTCATCCCATAAACCATTTCCTCTCATGGCCAATATGTAGAATTTCTCATTAGATTCAGAAGTGAACTCATATAAGGGCCAAACTCTATCGGCTACCGGCTTTTTCTTTTCTTTAGCCATATCAATTGCCTCCGCAGTATTTCCACCATATCCCAATGCTGAAACTGCAGATGTATCAAGTACCTCACCGGTCCCATTTACTACAATTTGCTTTACTTGGTTATCGAAAATAGAAAGAATTTCTTCATTAGAAATATCATCTAAATTTTTACCTAGCTTAGATTTTACAGCGGATAGAGTTGCACGTTTATTATACACCTCTTCGTTGTTTTTTACCATTGATTTCGTCGAATAATCGATTCCTGCTAGTGTAAGTGCCACTACTGTGGTCATCGCAACGACGAATAAAAGAACTTTTAATGTATTATTATGCACGTTTTAATCTTTTAGTGATGTTCGCTTGAACAACATAGTGATCTATGGTTGCAGCAAACGTATTAGCGAATAATATAGATAGCATCCATCCTTCAGGATAAGCTGGATTGATAGCTCGTATAATCATACCTACTGATCCTATAATGATACCATATATCCATTTACCAGTATTAGTACTGGAAGCTGTAACAGGATCTGTTGCCATAAAAGCCATTGCAAATAAGAAAGATCCCATATAAAATTGGAAAAACCATGGAACATCCATCATAGGTGAAGCACCCCATGCATTTAATAGCATTGCTGTAACTGCTGCACCAATAATCATACTCAACATAATTCTCCAAGAAGCAATTCCTGTAATGATAAGGAATATAGCACCTAAGATGATTAGTGGCTTGAACATTTCACCATTTGATCCTGGTATAAGTCCCCAAAACATTTGAGCTTCACTATATTGCATCAATACTGCATCCCAACCTTCTTTAGCTGCAATGCTGAGCGGAGTAGCTCCACTAAACCCATCAATTATGGTGGCGGCTTCAAACTTGGCGGATCCAAATAAATCAAGTACAGGGTTAACAATTTTGTTGATAAAGAAGCCATAATCAGTTGATTCACCTGGAGCTAACTTTTCATACCCTGCAACCCATACATTATCTCCAGCGATCGTTGTAGGATATGCAAAGAATACAAATACTCTTGAGAGCAAAGCTATATTCCATATGTTCATACCTGTTCCTCCAAATGCTTCTTTTCCAATGATTACAGCGAATGCAACAGAGACTGCTAAAATCCAAAGCGGAAGATCTGGCGGCATGATTAAAGGAATAAGAGCACCCGAAACGATAAACCCTTCTTCAACAGCATGTCCTTTTCGTGCCGCAGTAATAATTTCTATACCTAGACCTACTACATTTGCGACAATAATTAAAGGCAATAACTTGATAAATCCATATAAGAATTTCAAACCAAAACCTTCTAAAACACCTCCATAAGCACCTTGTGCAAGAAAATGTTGATGACCTATATTATAGGCTCCTAGTAATACTAATATTCCTAAAGGTAAAACCACATGAATCATGGTTCTTTTTAGGTCCATTCCATCTCTCACATGGACACCTTTACCTGTAGTTACCTCATCTGGTGAAAAAGCAAAAGTGAATACGGCATCGTAGAAAGTATGTAGAACCGGACTTTTCTTTTTATCTGGTTCTATTTTCTTAAAAACGTCAAGTAATCCCATTTATATAATTGATATCTTGTTTTATTAAAGTTGTTCTCGCATCATATCCAATCCATCACGCAATATCTGTTGCATTGGAGTTTTGGATGTACATACAAATTCACATATTGCAATATCCTCTTCAGATAATTCTGCAATACCTAACCCCTCCATTCGTTCCATATCTTGTGTCAAAATAGACTTCATTAGTGCTTGTGGATAAATATCCATAGGCAATACCTTCTCATATTGTCCAGTAACTACAAAGGCTCTTTTTTCACCATGTGTATTCGTATCCGCTCTAAATTTAAAGTTTGGATATAAGAAATTAGGGAAAGTGTTCGAAATTGATGGTCTAGGAGAAATTGGAAGTAACCATCCGAACATTTCATAATTGTCCCCTTCTTCCACAACAGTGATTTGATTATCTCTAAAGCCTAAGAAATCGTCTTCAGACTTTTTATCTCCAGAGTAGACGTCTCCGGAGATTAGTCTAATGTGATCATTTGCTAAGTTGTCCTTAACCAATTCTCCAATATTAGCTCCAGTGTAGGTTTTTACATATTTTGGTTCATTTAATTCTGCACCAGTAACAGCAACAACTTTACTTGTATTGTAAACACCATCTTTAAATAGTCTACCTAAAATGATAGCATCTTGAAAATCTACAGTCCATACTACATCGTCACATAGCTTGATAGGATCAATGTGGTGAATTTGTATCCCTACATTTCCAGCTGGATGTGGTCCTGAGAAATAATGAATCTCAGCATTGTTAATCCCAGAAAGTGCAGCAGAAGGAGTGGACTTGCCGTCCAAACCTAAATGTACTTTACCAGAAGTTAGTTTTGACAACACTTCAACACCTTTTGCGAAAGCCTCTTCATTTCCATCTAAAAGAATATGTGTAGATGGAGCTAAAGGAGCTGTATCAAAAGTTGAAATAAATATATTTCTTGGAATTGCTGTAGCAGAAGGGATAATATCGAAAGGTCGTTGATTTAATAAGGACCAAGCACCTGAAGCTTGCAAGAAATCGACTAATTCTTCTCTTGAAGCATCTAATGATGGTACGTCAAATTGTGCATATTGCTGCTCCTTATCAGCTAAGACTACAACATTGGATATCGATCTCTTTGCCCCTCTCGTTATATCAACAATTTCTCCAGAGACTGGTGCTGTATATTTGACATCAGGGTTCTTTTTATCAAAAAATAAAACATCTCCAGCTTTTACTTCATCCCCTACTTCTACAACTACCTTGGGAATTGGAGAAATTCCACGGAAATCATAAGGACTTACAGCGAATCGAGTAACATGTGCATTTCCCTCATCCACTTTTTCTGCCTCTCCTTCAAGTCGAAGATTATACCCTTTGTTCAAACGAACAAAGTGGTCATTTTGGGCGAAAGCCGGTGTATTTTTAGAAAAAACACTTTTAACACTTGGAAAAAGTCCCATGTTATTCTTTTCGGTATCAATACCAGCTTTTCCAGCTTCGATCTGGAGTAAATTATCTGTAATTGCAATAATTGCCCATACTAGTAACAAGACACCTAGTACAATAAGACCTATAACAAATCCATTGGTAGAACCTCCTGCGGATTGAGCAGAAGCTGAAGTGATCATTGTAAGTTGTAAAGCAAGGACGATTAAAAATTTTAATCCTTTATTCAAAACCTTTGATTTTTTTTGTAAAAATTTCCACAAATATAAACGCTTTCATAATACTTGGGGCTAGCTGATGAAAGTTAAATTCACAACTTGCAATTTAGATAACATCTAAATAAGCCTTAGTTCTTTCTTTATCATGCTTCCATAAGAATAAACCTCCTAGTGCAGTAGCTAAATATACAACATATAAAACAGCAAAAAGATCAGCTCCTTGAGAAAAATAAATATAGACATACAGCATATTTATAATTACCCAATAATACCAGTTATCATATACTCTATTGACTAATAACCAAGTGGCCCAAAAACTAAAAATTGTAGTCAAACAATCTAAAAATATGAAAGAAGGATTGAAAATAAAGTTAATTAAGAAAACAAGAACCAGCGTAGATAGAAAACCAAGTAAAAGAGCATTTACATGGGATAAAAGAGGAAGCGAAATGACCATTGGATTACCCTCATTGGTTTTTCTATTAAACCAACGATACAGCCCTAAGGCTCCCATGAGTACATAGAATATTTGCAATATTCCATCAAACAATAAATTGTAGGTTGTAAAATCTTGATATGCTAGACAAGCACAACTAATGATTCCAAAGATCCAGCAAGATGGTCTATTTAACATACTGAGGGCTGCATATATCAACCCAGTAACTAAAACTACCCAATCTATGAAAGTATAGGCAGTTAATGAATCAATTATACTTAACCACACTATTCAATTACCCTAACATGAAAAATGGCTTCTTCTACTACATTATCTGTATTACAAATAATATTGATGGCCTCTCGGAATTCACCAGTTTTACCTTTGACACCAGTGTCATAAGTAGCATAAATCTTTGCAGTGTCTCCTGGCTTTAAAGGTTCTTTTTCATATTCATAAGTTGTGCAATGACATGCAGTAACAACTTCAATCACTAAGTCAGCATCTCCTGTATTCTTATACTCAAAAACCAAGTCTATTTTCTCACCTAATTTTAATTCACCTATTTTATATTCATTCTCTTTAAATTCAAGAACAGGCAAAGTTGGATTAGTATCAGGTTTAGTATACAAATCAATTCCCACATTCATTGGTAGTCCACCTGACGGTTGAACAACTGTCTTTTGTTTTTTAACTTCTATAGTTGTTGGCCCTGAGAGAATTTTAAACTCTGTACGTCTATTAAATCTGTGTTCTTCATCAGAACAACGAACCCCGTTCACACATCTATTTAAAATAAACTCTTCCCCATAGCCAACTGCTTGAATTCGGGCACCGTCAATACCGCGATCTGTCAACCACTTCTTAGCAGAGTCAGATCTTCGCTGAGATAATTCTTGATTGCTTCTTGTTAAACCCTGAGCATCAGTATGAGATGAAAGCTCTATAACCATTGTTGGGTATTTCAACATTAATTCTTGAATATATGCTAAATCAATCTCTGCATCCGGCAGGATATCAGAACTATTCAAGTTATAATATATGTTGTTCATACGAATCGGCTGATTCGTTGTAATGGTAATTGTTTCTTCTTTGGGTGGAGGTGGATCTTTAGGGATTTCTTTTAACTTAATTGACTTTTCAACTGTATAGTCATCAAGAATTCCAACAGTATTGAAAGTTAAAGAATCTGGAAAATATCCATCACGTTTAAATAATACTTTATACTGTTTGTCTTGATCTAATGCAAAATTAAAATCGTTGCTATTTAAATTTACTTTTCTCTCTGGTGAGTTTCGCTCGTCACCTACCGTCATATCGAATAGAGTTACTTCAGCTTCATTTAATGGATTATCCTCTTGATCAAATACTTTAGCTAAAATATCAATGATAACTTGACGGAACGTTATTGAATAGATATCATCACAACATGTTTTACTTTTTACTGATCGTTTCTTTTCAACAACCCGATTCGAAACTAAAAACCCTTGAGTTCCAGTTTTATCCATTGTGTAATACATATCATCTGCCGTACTATTATAACCTGAACCCATGTTTTCAGGTGCAGACCAAGTAGATCCATCCCAATTCGTCTTAAAAAGATCTTTACCTCCTAATGTAGGATATCCTTCAGAACTAAAGTAAAGCGTTCCTTCTCTGTAAAAAGGTGTGATTTCATCATATGGTGTATTTATACTTTCACCAAGATTAACTGGAGTTCCAAATTCATAGGGACCACTAGCCTCGCTGTAATATAAATCATATCCACCAAATCCTCCTTCAACATCTGCAGAGAAAAACATGACGTTTTTACCATACAATTCACCAATCACAGCATGCTTTATATTGTATTCGCTCAATTCTCCTCCTATTTCATTAGCTGCCCCCCAATTCTTCCCATTTTTCTTTGTGTAAAATACCTTAGATTCTAGAATATCCCCATCTTCAACAAGCATTCTTGTGAAATACATAATTAAACCATCATCAGAAAATGTGGGGTTTCCTGTATGATAACCTTCTCTATTTATCTCATCATTAAGCAAACTACCTTTTTCATATTCACCTTTATCGTTAAGCTGAGTCGTGAAAATTTTGAAAAGTGTCTGACCTTCAAGTTTACTATTGTAAACAATTTCATCTTTTCTATTTAAAGAGCTGTAATACAATTTATCTTCAAAGTAAATAGGACCAGATTCCGAAGAAGCACTATTCACATTGCGATGTACTGGTTTAATGATTGCATCTACATTCTCAATAAATTCAGAACTCTTTGCTATTCCATTCGCAATTAATGCTGCTTCTTTACGACGTTCGTCATCATCAGTTTCAGCAATAAATTCAGATAAAATTTTATAAGCTTCACTATATTCTCCCATCATTTTCAACACTCGACCATATTCTAGTTTATATTGCTTATAGAAACCTTGCTTATCTCTGGTTACTACCCTTTTGTACCAACTGACTGCTCGTTTATAATCCCTCATTTTATATTGACATTCTGCAACTTTAATTGCAATGTCTTTATCTCTTTGCTCTTTATATGCCTTTTCATACCAAATAGCCGCATTGTAATAATCGTCTACATCATAACTTTCATCAGCTGTTTCCAACATCATTTCATATGTCACTTCTCTTAGAGGCTGAGCAAAAGCAGCATGCAATGCAAAAAATAAGATAAGAAGGGTGAAAATATTTCTTGATAAACTTTTCATTAATTGTTGTTCTTTTTCACAAATAAATAAATGTCCAAATGATCGTATATATTTTAAAATCTCGGACAAACTTCGGTTGGATCAACCTTTGGCTTTTTATAAATCTTCCCTATGTAAGAAACCCCTAATTCAAATCCCCCAACAGTATTTGTTGCAGGTGATAATCCACTCACATTTATATCGTATGCAAATTGAAATCTAACATCATTATAATCAGCTCCAAGGAGAATACTTACTGCATCTCCCCATCGGACACCTAAACCACTATTCACATATATTCCCTTATCTTCATTGAGTAAAAACCCAATTTTGGCTTGTGTCATGAATTCTTGATTATTGCCTTTTCGTTGGTATAAGACTTGAGGTGTGATAAACAAGTTTCCTCTTAAAGGAACATCAACCATTGCAAAAGCGATGTAATGCAATCTTGTATTTAGATTAGCATTATTATTAGTAAGTCGACCAATATTTCCTACGGATAATCCTCCACGGATAAACATTTGATTCCTTAGATATTGCGAATACATTGCACCACCTGACCATCGCGTAAGCATTTGACTTGTTCCTCCTAAATCTAAATCATCATCTGAAGTATCCATAGAAAGAATAAATGATTCTGTATTAAAACTTCGATCGTTTCTTAAAATCCTAGTATTAGATGTAGAATTTTGAATACCAAATGAAATAATCTGAGTTTGTTTTTTGTCAAGAGAAAGGTGGTAAGAAAACCCTTGATAGCTTCTTGTAACGTTAATGTCATAGGTGTTCGAACGATCATTGAAAACATTAACCCCTATTCCTATCCAATCTTGTTCTCTAAAGCCTCTAATTACAGGCATATCAACGTGAAAATTAACCGTTTTGAATCCACCATCGGATGAGACACTTCTCCATTGATCTCTGTAAATTCCGCCTATTCTATATGTACCTAAAAAAGCTCCTGCTAAAGAAGGATTTATTGTTAAAGGAGCATAATCAAAAGAAGTAAAGTGAATATCTTGGGCCTTCGAAATGGATACCGAGCAAAAAAGTATGAAAAGGAATGTAAATCTTTTTAACATAAATTCAGTTATTTCAAGTAGTCTTTGAAGTCCATTTATTGGACGCATTAAGATTAAAGTGGAAAGATACTTAAATTTGTCAAAAGAATTAAAACTTTCTTATGTCTTGGAAAAGAAGTAAATTGCTATAGTTATTGATTTTATTTCATCTTTCGGAAGCATTAAAAAACAGAATGCATGTCTAATATATGTTTATCAATACTCTACACATTTATAAAAATAATATGTTTTATGAATTGGAAGCGATATATAGTGACCTTATTTTGTCTCATATTCGGATATTTTACAACACTTGCCCAAACTTTTGATGTAAATCAAGAAAATTCGATCCCATTTTTTCAGAAAGCAGATTCGTTAAATAAAAAAAGATTTATTCCATCTGCTGCATTTAGCGCAATTAGTTACACAGGATTTTCGATCGGTCTTTACAATGCTTGGTATCGAAATTTTGAGCAAGAGCCTTTCCATTTTTTTGATGATCGAAATGAATGGAAAAACATGGATAAATATGGTCATTTTTATACAGCATATTTTCAAGGAGTTCTAGTATACAAAGGAGCAAAATGGACAGGTTTATCTGAAGACAAAAGTATTCTTACTGGCTTTTTACTCGGCACATTATTTCAATCTACAATTGAGGTAATGGATGGATTTTCATCCAAATGGGGTTTTTCAAAAGCTGATATTGCAATGAATTTTGCAGGTTCTGGAGCTTTTGTAGTACAACAAAAATTTTGGGGAGAACAACGGGTTACTTTCAAATTAAGTAATATTCCAAGACCTTATCCATCCAATAAAATAAATTCAGAAGACGGTTTAAGTACGTCAAGTCTAGAAAAAAGGGCAAATGCATTATATGGTTCAAGTTTCCCAGAAAAATTCTTAAAAGATTATAATTCTCAGGTTTATTGGATGTGTATAGATATTAAAAAATTTATACCGAGCACTAGTTATCCAAAATGGCTGAATTTAGCAATAGGATACAGTGGGGGAAATTTATATGGAGGATTTGATAACACTTGGATGGAGGGTGATGCCTTATTTGATGTTAATGAAATGTATCCTAGATACAGTCGGTTTTTAATAGCACCTGACATAAACTTGAGTTCAATTCGAACCAACAATTATTTTATTAATGGAGTTCTTGATGTATTTGACATATTTCATATTCCTATGCCAGCGATAGAATACAATACATTAGGGGAATTTAAATTTCACTTTGTTATATAGAAAAATATAATGGCAGCAGCCATTTCAGTAATTAATACACTAGAAATTGGAAATTATTTCAATTATTGACTTATAAATCAAATTTGATTTAAGTTATTATGTTGGATTGGGGGTTTTAGGATAATTTCGGTGCTTTTCAAGAAATTACGTAGGACATATCTAGGTATTTTACAAACCTCCGCATACCAATACCCCACTTCACTCTTTACCCCTCCACAATATTTCCCCACTTGTCCATACAATCCCACCAACTTCTTCCTCAAACGACCTATAAATGCTTTAACCTCCTCCTCTCCCTTGAATTCATACAGTCTGAAATTCTCTCTGACCACTGCCCCTTTTCTCCCATGAACTCTATTCCGAAACTTAGCAATAGCACTTATAGCATAACGCATTAACTCACTCAATATAGCTGAAACCTCCTTCTCTAGCTTCCCCTTTCTACCCCAACTATCAATTATTTCATTTTTACCTCTAACCTTCACTACCAGCATAAGTCCTCTAGATGTATACAATTCATGATAAATATCTATGCAACCTTCAAAATGTTTTCTAAACATTTGTCTCGCATATTTTAACTCTTTATTTTTTTCAAAATATTGACTACTCCCTGCTGATTCACTCTGTAAAATATAAACCGTGTCTGATTCCATCTTGGAATTGCGCTTTAATAAACGCAAATTTGCATCATGCCTTATGTATGTTTTCATAGTATGTATTCGTGCTTTTTTTTAAAATTATACCTATTTACTCATTTTTTATTTTTTCCCATAGAATTGTAATATGCTCTTACTCAATTTCTACAATTGAAACAATGCATTGGCAAATACAACTTCTCCATTCTTCCAAAAAGATCTAAACAATGGATTATCCAACATATAAACAACCTGACCTCTACCCATTCTTTGAACTGAAAATACAGCATTTTCTTCAAAACCTTCCTGTATTTCTGATCCGATAAAACCATATGAGATATAATCTCTTGGAATTCGCACAGGATTATATACTCCTTTTCCCATCAATGGATACTTTGTTCTTGAATTCTTCAAAGTGTAATAGGATTCTAACCCATAGCACAATGGATGTGTAGGATCAATTTCTGTTTTTATTATTGCACCAGGAATACTTCCAGCAATAGACCTCCTTTCGGCTCCTTCATACTGCCTTTTTTTATATCGTTCTTTGTCAGCTTTTTCCTCTACTTCCTTATTATTTTCTTGCTCTATCTCTGATATTGCAAATTGCTCATCTATTTTAAGATTACGATTAGCTCCTCCTACACTGATTAATTTCCCTCCTTCTCTAATCCACTTACCAAGTTCTTTTCTCTGATGCTCACTCAAACTATAATACCCATCTGGGAGTATAATGGTATTAAAAATAGATAAATCTATTGAAGACAATTGCTGTATATCAACTCTGCTGATCGGATAATCCAAAATCTGTTCAAAATAATACCACACTTGACCATAAGCATTAGCATTTACTCCTTCACCAAAAAATGTCAACACTTTAGGCGAATGAATTTTTTGCAATGCACTTCCTCCTAAATCTTTACCATTTAACGAATACCCTGATTCAATTCTTCCACATTCAACTTTTGTCTTTTGAAGAAGTCTTATTGCTAGATCATAATGCGACAAAGACAGTTGATCTCCTTTTATAATTACGACATCTCCTGGTTCCAAAGTAATGCCATCTAAATGAATAGTGGAACGAACACTCTTGATCGTTAAATCTTCCTTTAATAAGGAAGCTGTTAGAGATTTGGATTCTAATGAACTCGACCATTTCACATAAATAGCATAAGCATCATTTTCTACATCCGATATTACCTTATTTTGATGATCGTCCGCCTGATTTGAGTATATGGATTTTACACCATACGATTCCAACCCATAAGCAAATGGTAAACTCCATGAAGTAATATCGTATGTTACACTATCTGCTAAAACAGGTTCTTCCTCCATCAATACTTCTAACAAAACCGATTTTGCTTGGTCTGTAGGAATAAAAACATCACCCTTCTGAACTTCAAAAGACATATCATCACCTTGAAAATAACTGTATCCATTAGCCTTTTTATTAACATCAATAATCCCATACTGAATTCCATTATTTGCTAACAACTCCTTGAAAGAAGATAGAGAAGCCCCCTGTTTCACTATATATCCTTTATAAGGCTTGCCTACTGGACTTGCTGATTGTTCAAAATATGCTTTGAAATTTGAAAGAATGGATGAACTTTCTATTACAGCTGTCCTTATGGTTGATAAACTAGTTGCCGTATGATGATCGATTCGATCTTGTAAAGTAAGTTGTTTTTTATTACTCATCGTAATTGCCCTACCAGCCATACCGTGCCCCGCTTGTTCATACGTCATCCCAACTGATCCATTGAATGTTGGATAAGTATCTCCATAAGATGGGTATAACAAATCGAATACTTCTCTTGTAAAATACAGCCAACTATTCTGATCAAATATTGCCGCATGAGACTTGCCTATCTTGGTCTGCAATTCACGTTGATAATCAGTTATTGCTTTATGATAAGGCTCTGCAGCAGGTGCAAAATAGTAATGACTGTCATAGCCCATTTCATGTAAATCCGCATGAACATGTGGCATCCATCGATTATATTGCACAATTCGTTGTCTTGTTTCCTTTTGCGTCTGCCATGCCCAATCTCTATTTAAATCAAATAAGTAATGATTCACTCTTCCTCCTGGCCATGGTTCCATATGTTCTATATCGGTATGCTCAGGATGCAATGCTTTACCACTTGATCCGCGTAACCAATGCGTATACCTTGAATAACCATCTGGATTTAAAGATGGATCTATAATAACTACTACATCATCTAGTACATTTGATTGTTCAGGATTTGTCAATAATTCATAGATTACATTCATAGAACTTTCAGATCCTCCCGCTTCATTTCCATGCACACTGTAACTTAACCATACAATAGGCAATGCTTCATCATCACTCCTATTTGACGAACCCATCTGAGCTAAAGCTAAATTTTTCTCTCGAATAGCTTCTAAATTTTCATGATTGGCCTCTGATGTAACAATGGCCATGTAAAGTGGTCTCCCTTCATATGTTGTTCCATATTGCTGTAAGCTTACCCTGGGATCTTTTGACATTTCTTGAAAATAATCTACCAAACGATGATGAGCCGTAAATTGTTTACCATACTCTTCCCCTAAAAATTGAGATGGAGAAGGCAATTCTTGTGCTGCTAAACTAAAACCAATAAATCCGATTAACACTAAAATGATTTTCATATATCCATTTTTTCACCGCTAATTTAATGATATTTAAACTGGATTAAATAACAGAAAGTCGTAATGAGGTTTATAATGTCATAGAAATAATTCAATTGGTCATTCATAAGTGCACAAGTTTTTAGATTATCGGGTATTACATGGACATTACAAATATCCTTCATCTACAAAACTTGTATACCCCCCATCTGTAAACACAACATGATCAACCAAATTAATATCAAGGAGCGAACATAACTCTTTCATTTTATTTGTTAGATTTCGATCTGCGCTTGAAACTTTCAAGTTTCCTGAAGGATGATTATGAGTTAAAATTATTCCTCGTGCCATAAATTGTATGGACTTCTTTAAGATAATTACAGGATCGACAATTGTTTTGGTCATACCTCCTTTTGAAATCATTTCAATTTGCGTCACCTTAGATGCCGCATTTACAAATACCACCCAAAATTCTTCATGATCTAGGTTCTCATATTTGTCGCGCATTAACTGATACACGTCTTCACTGGTCTTTATCTGACTTCTATTTTGGCGTGTTTCTCGAGCACATCTTTTACCAAATTCTAATGCAGCAATTATACTTATAGCTTTTGCACTGCCAATTCCATTGAAAAGGCATAATTCTGATATATTCAAATATGGTAATTCATGTGCTTCATGCTCTTTTAAAATCATACGCGCTAACTCTATTGCATTCATCTGTTTAGTACCTGATCCTATTATAATGGCTAACAATTCAGTTAAAGACATCGAATTCTTTCCCCACATTGCTAATTTTTCACGTGGGCGCTCTTCATCTATCCATGATGAAATGGCTAAGGTCTGTTCTACTTCAATTTTCTTCATCCCTTATTAGTGTAATCAACCCTAGATTTCGTTCCACATTTTTTAAAGTTTTTTTAAAAAAAATCACAAAGCTAATATACACGGCAATTACGAAGTAATCTAGAGGCGCCTTCATATTATGTTTTTTTATAATGTAATTTGTCTTCTTAAGCAACGAATCTGATTTTCGTACGTTACATTACTAACGCTTAGACTAAAGTTGAAAAATCGCCCGTTAATAAACTATGTACTTAACTAAAACACCGAATTTTATTCAGAATCTCTTTCCAAATTATACATGGAAAGTTCAAGATGCACGAAAAGAAATATTTCTCACATTTGATGATGGACCAATCCCTGAAGTAACACCATGGGTTCTTGAAAGACTGAAGGAATACAATGCCAAAGCAAGCTTCTTTTGTGTAGGTGAAAACGTGACAAAAAATCCTGATATCTTTAATCAACTGTCCACTGAAGGGCACACTATAGGAAATCATACATTTAATCATTTGAATGGGTGGTCAACAGAAAACAGATCGTATTTTCACAATATTCGTAAATGCGCTACAGTCGTAGATTCCCCTTTTTTTAGACCGCCTTATGGAAGGATAAAACCAAAGCAAGGACAGTTTCTTTCTCGACATTATGACATCATTATGTGGGATGTTTTAAGTGGTGATTTCGACCCCAAAATTTCCGCAAGTGAATGCTACAATAAAGTCATTCGTTCCACTAAAAATGGAAGTATAGTAGTTTTCCATGATAGTCTAAAAGCATTCGAAAAACTTCAAGTCGTTTTGCCAAAAGTACTTCAGTTCTTTTCAAAAAGAGGCTATACATTTTCAGCATTGAAAGAACACCACATCTACGCAAATAAATACCAAACCGTCTAGTTTTTTTTCAATGAATCCATAGGAAATCTGCATCTTTATGGATATGGAAAGAAAAGATCAATTTCTTTTACTTAGAAATAAGACTTCTAAGCTCAACGACTTAGTACAAGAAACACATAAAAAAGTATTTGAACGTACGGATTGTTTGGCATGTGGAAATTGCTGTAAGTCTGCACCGCCTTTAGTAACCAGTAAGGATATAAAACGCATTGCACACTTTCTTGGGCTTTCGCCCAAAAGCTTTAAACGAAAATATGTATTGCAAGATGTTGATGGAAGCTTTTCCTTTAACCATGTGCCGTGTCACTTTCTAGGACATGATAATGTTTGTAGTATTTATGAAGCGCGACCTACTGCATGCAGATCTTATCCCCACACAGATGACGGCGATTTTCTCAAAAGAATTCATTTACATGAAATTAATGCTAAAATATGTCCTGCTGTGGAAGAAATATTAACAATCATGGAACAAACAATTCAAAATATTAAACAATGATTTACGCTTTCAAAGGATTTATACCAGTTATCGATGAAACTTCATTTATTCATCCTTTAGCCACAGTTGTGGGCAATGTTATTGTAGGGAAAAAAGTATATGTGGGTCCTGGAGCAGTACTACGAGGAGATTGGGGAGGGATAACGATTAAAGATGGTTGCAATGTCCAAGAAAATTGTACCATTCATATGTTCCCAGGTCAAGAAGCCATACTAGAAAAAAATGCACATGTCGGTCATGGTGCAATTATTCATGGAGCACATTTAAAAGAAAATTGCATGATCGGAATGAATGCCGTTATTATGGATAATGCTGTAATTGGTGAAAATTCTATTGTTGGAGCACTAGCTTTCGTAAAAGCTAATGCAATTTTTGAAAGCAATTCTCTTATTGTAGGAAATCCCGCAAAACAGATTAAATCTGTTTCACCGGATATGGTAAAATGGAAAACAGCTGGTACAAAATTGTATCAATCTCTACCCTATGATTGCCACAATCATATGAAAGAAGTTGAACCATTGCGCGAAGTTCCTGCAGACAGGCCTTCTCAGGATGTACTTTATGAAACTTGGAATGTAATAAAGGACCAATGAAAATCGTAATGATATGTTTAGGAAATATTTGTCGTTCACCTATTGCAGAAGGGGTAATGAAAAAATTAATACGTCAACATCAGTTGGATTGGGAAGTATATAGTGCTGGAACCTCAGGCTTTCATAATGGTGAAAAACCTCACACTGAATCCATTTCTGTATCCGCAAAACACGAGATAGACATTACACACCAACGTTCACAACAAGTGGATAAATCAGACATTGAAACAGCTGATTTACTTGTCGTGATGGACCAACAAAACCATCAAAACGTCTTGAAACTTTGCTCAACAAAAGAGCAAAAAGCCAAGGTGAAATTATTACTCAATTATTCTTACCCAGGTGAGAACAGAGCTGTACCTGATCCTTATTACGAAGGCGGATTTGATCGTGTTTTTGACATGATTTATCAAGCTTGTGAAGATCTTATTGATAAAGAAAGAACATCTATTAAGTAAAGTTTTTTTGGGCTCGAGCCCAAAAAAGAAAAGTATAATCATTCTACACTTTAAAACATTATTCTTTACAATAGAGATTCGATTGATAATTTTGTTCAGTTAATTGAATCGTTTTCCTGTATGGATAGGAACCGCCCAAACCTAAATTCTCATTTTTACTATAACATTTACATGGAAAAGAAAGTAAGCTTTCTCCATTTTTCAGGTCATTCGGGTCACTATATGGATTCGAAATCGGTGCACACTGGGCAAATTTCATATTGCCAATAATATACTCGATGATATGATTTAGATCCAGATTAAATTCTCTCAAGATATTTTCATTCGAAGCATTTGCATAACGACCACACGGTTCTCCCAGTCTATAAATAGAATCATTCATAACCTTTATTTCATCATAAAAACATGAATAAACATCAGCTATTTTCACAAAGTTATCATCCGTACTAAAATCCAATGTGCTCAAAAAATCACTAATATGTTGTTCTCCTTTTTCTTTACTAATTAAGTCAATTGGCGTTTTTGAAGTATCAAACCATATTTCATTTTCAATATTTTCAAATCCGATTATTTCATGCCCTTTGGGATCGGAATTGTTTTTTCTGCATTTAAATCGTATATCAGCCATTTTTCCTACATAATATAGTCCTGGAATTTTATATGGGATTGGAATGATGTATTCTTCATGCAATTCCCATCTTCCCTCAAAAGCACTACACGGACAATATTCATGTACTTCTTCATCAGATAAATAAGGAGATTTATAAAAGTCAGCTTCATTGAAATTAAAATAAATATCCAAAGGATGATCAGTACTATTGACAAGTGAAGACGCTTGATCTTCTTTTGAAAAAAATGGTTTAAATAGCAAGCAAGCAAGTGCAAACAAAAGAACTAAACTGATGTATTTCCACAATTTACCTGACAGCAATTTAGATGGAGCATCTGAAACTAAAGCTTGTTGATCCTCCAATTCCGCCATCTTCTTGAGCCTTTTAATATTATCTAAAGCTCTATCGTACATTGCCTCTGATGCACCTCCCGAAATTAATTTTGTAAAATGACTTTGACTATAACAAAGGTTACTTGCTATAGATGTATAATTATGAGTTCCGAAAAGAGCCGACTCATATCTATACGCACCATACAATTCTTCAAGGGCTTTAATAAATGCTTGTTTTTTCTCTATTTTCATCGCAGCAAAGTTATAAAATGTTGTAAAAACAAATAAAATATTGAATTTACAAACATAATCGTTATTTTATTCTGTCTCATAGTTATAAATTGGTTTTTCATTTTAAGAACTAATTCAAAATAAAACTGAATATGAAAAAATTATTTTGGGCATTTTTTGCCTTTTTCTGGATATCAGCTTCCCTTCAAGCGCAATTACAAATAAAAGGGACCGTACTTGACGAAAATGGTGAAGCTGTAATCGGTGCATCTATTCTGAATACAACAGACGGATCTGGTACAATAACAGAATATGATGGAACATTTTCTTTAGACGTTAACGAAGGAGATAAAATCAAAATATCTTATATAGGATTCAATGATAAAGAATTTACCGTTATCGCTACGCAAACCGAATATATTATTAAATTAAGTTCTGAACTTGAATTAGATGTCGTTACAGTTGTAGGATCAAGAGGTAAACCAAGGACAGCTCTAGAAACTGCCGTTCCTATTGATGTGATTGGTGGAGCCCAGTTGACTAGATCTGCTCAGAATGACCTTTCTCAAGCACTACAATATGCAGCTCCTTCTTTTCACTCAACAAAACAAAATATAGGACATGGTTCTGACCATATTGACCCTATGGCTCTTCGTGGACTTGGAGCAGATCAAACATTAGTTTTGATTAACGGCAAAAGACGTCATGCTACTTCACTTATGAATGTGAATGGTACAGTAGGAAGAGGTCAGGTAGGAACGGACCTCAATTCCATTCCAATGTCTGCAGTGGAGAGAATAGAAATATTGAGAGACGGAGCTGCTGCTCAATATGGATCTGATGCTATAGCAGGCGTTATAAACATCGTACTTAAAGAAAACATCAATAAAGGCGAAATTAATGTGCGTACTGGCTTTTTAGCTCGTCCTCCCAAAATATCGGATGAACTTAATAACTTGATATCAAATCCATATTCCGATATTGTAGGATTAGAAGATCCTACCCAAAATCTAGGAGGTGGTGAAATGTTTCAGGTCGGTGCTAATTATGGAATAGGAATAGGAGATAAAGGTGGATTTCTTAATATGACTCTTAATTATCAAACAAAGCAACCATTTAACAGAATGGATGATTACACTATTGAAATGTTCGGTGCTGATGATCCAAGAAGAGGTGATCAAGTTGCAGAATTTGCTGCATTTAATCAAGGTGATGCAGACGCAATTGAAGCCTATAATGCGAAGTGGGTAGACAATACAGAAAACAATGCTTTATTAGCAGAAGATCAAAGAGGAAGAGCCATTGTAAATGAACTCAATGACCCTACTGGAAGAAGAATGGCAAGAATGGGTGGTTCAGGAGTTACTAATGCTGGTATATTTCTTAACATGGAATTACCGATGTCTGAAAAAGCTACTTTTTATTCTTTCGGAGGATATAATTACAGATTGGGAGAAGCAACTGGTTTTGTAAGAAGACCGAATCAGTCAGGAAGGCAATCAGGTCTTTGGCCCCTAGGATTCTCTCCTCATCTAGATAGTGATATTCAAGACTTATCAGGAACCTTTGGAGTAAGGACTAATTTCAATGGATGGGATGTTGACCTTAGCAATAATTATGGATCCAATAGCTTTGGATGGACAATATTTAACTCAAATAATGCCTCTATGGGACTTGAATCTCCTACTTCCTTTGAAGCTGGAAATTTAAAGTATGCTCAAAATGTCATAAACTTAGATGTATCAAAAGGTATTCATGTTGGATTTCCTTTGAATGTTGGGTTAGGATCCGAATTTCGATTAGAAAACTTCATTCAAACAGCTGGTGAAGATGAATCATGGCAAAACTATGATGGAGGAATAAAAGAAGCTGGTTCACAGGTATTCCCTGGATATCAAAGAGGAAATGATATCAATAAATTTAGATTCAACTCAGGTTTATATGCAGATTTAGAAGCTGAATTTACAGATGCATTTCTTGTTGGTGTTGCCGGAAGATTTGAAGATTATTCTGATTTCGGAAGCAATTTTAGTTGGAAACTATCAAGTAGATATAGGATTACCCAAAATATAACGGTTAGAGGAGCTTACTCTACGGGATTTAGAGCACCTTCACTCCCGCAAAAATATTTTAGTTCCTTTACCCTGCAATTCATATCCATAGATGACCCTAATAATCCAGGTCAAACCATAATTGATGGCGTAAATATTGCACACCTTAATGACGATAGTTTTGTGACAAGGCAATTTGGTATAGAAAATCTAAGGCCTGAAACTTCATCAAACGTAAGTCTTGGGCTTACTGCAAGATTCGGAAAATTATCTTTAACAGCAGATATATATCAAATTGACATAAAAGATAGAATAGGAATAACTGGAAGATTCAATGGAAGTCAAGATGAAAGATTCGCTTCTATCCTTGATCCAGCTGGACTTTCACAAGTTCAATTCATGACTAATGCTGTAGATACAAGAACAAGAGGGGCTGACATTGTGGGAAGTTATTTTATTCCACTTAACAATGGTAGTCTAAAAGTAAATCTTGGAGCTAATTTTACAGAAACAAAAGTACCACGTGGAGAGGATGGTGAACCTATTATTAAAACAGGTGAATTTTTAGAAGGCTTCGGATCAACATTATTCAACAGAGAAGAAGTATCAAGAATAGAAGTGGCGCAACCAAGAAGTAAAATAATTTTAGGCAGCATTCTAAGAGTAGGAAATTTATCCACTAATCTTACATTTACTCGATTCGGAAAAATTGACTACGTGCACCCTAGTTCAGCTGAAGTAGCTAATGCATGGAATAATGACGTACTAGAAATAAGAGATCAAACCTTTTCGCCTAAAATTCTTACAGATTTAGATTTAACGTATACGATCTATGAAAATGTAGAAATCGGGATAGGTGGAACTAATATTATGAATGTTTATCCTGATAGACATACACATTCTGGAAATTACAGTGGAGGTATGTTTCCATACAGTAGAAGAGTGTCACAATTTGGTATAGCAGGTGCCGGTTACTATGCAAAAGCTAATTTCAAATTTTAAAGTAGTAGTTTTATATAAATTCTGAATGGCTATCTTTTTCTAAATTGGATAGCCATTCTTACCATTTTATCATGATGCAAAAATATTTTATTCTTCTAGCAGGTCCACTTATCTGTCTTTTTTTCTACTTATCTCCTTATGATTTAATAAATCCTGATGCAGATAAAGTAATAGGGGTTGCGGCATGGATGATATTATGGTGGATTACAGAAGTTGTATCCATATCAACAACTGCGATCATACCCTTAACTTTTTTCCCTTTGATGGGTATTATGACAATAAACGATGTTGCTCCATTTTACGGACATCCTATTGTCTTTCTATTTTTCGGAGGCTTTATAATGGCGCTCGCCCTTGAAAAAGTAAATCTACACAAACGGATTGCATTAAATATCATCAACTTTACTGGAACTAAGCCCGACCGAGTTATTTTAGGGTTTATACTGTCTACTGCTTTTCTTAGTATGTGGATAAGCAATACAGCAACAACAGTTGTTATGCTGCCAATTGCCTATTCCATCATAAAATTAATGTCCTCGGATTCAGATGGATTCACAAAAGAAGATAAAAAATTTGCTCTTAGTTTACTGCTTGGCATTGCATATGCGGCCAATGTAGGAGGGATCGCTACCATAATAGGAACACCTCCCAATATCGTGCTCGCCGGATTTTTAGAAAGTGAATACAATTACAGCATTTCTTTTGTCAAATGGATGATCATAGGAGTACCCTTTTCCGCAATTATGCTTGTTTTCATTTATTTCCTTCTAACCAAAGTGCTTTATAAAACTCAAATCAAATCTTTTGACAATACAAATAAACTGATCAAAAAAGAGCTTCAAGAATTAGGTAGAACAACTGCAAAAGAAAAGTATGTTTTATCGATTTTCGTTTTAGCGATTGCATTATGGATCTCTAAAAATCAAATAAATGACTTTTTCCCAGCCCTTAAACTATCGGATACAACCATAAGTATGCTTGCTGCTTTTGCTTGCTTTAGTGTAGTCCATAAAGGTGATTTTATTTTTAAGTGGGAAGATACTAAAAACCTTCCATGGGGTATCATCATACTATTTGGGGGCGGACTTGCCATTGCTAATGGGCTTTCACAAGCAGGAATTATTGACTTAATAGGGTCTTACTTTAGCAATAACCAAACCATATCAATTTTATTCATATCTTTCTTACTAATTTCAGTCGTTCTATTTACCACTGAATTGATGAGCAATGTGGCATTAGTAGCCATTTTTGCTCCTATGGTCGCGGGTGTAGCATCTGGATTGAATATGAATATACTAACTATCATTGTACCTATTGCTATGGCTTCTAGTTGTGCCTTCATGCTCCCTATGGCGACCCCTCCGAATGCTATAGTTTTTGCTAGCGGACATATTAAAGTAAAAGAAATGGCAAGGACTGGCATTTACCTCAATATCATTTCTATCGGCCTCTTGATATTATTTTTCCAATTTGTAATTCCGTATATTATGCCTGA
>JAHDGD010000193.1 GCA_020627825.1 Saprospiraceae bacterium | reverse complement strand
CAATTATCACTGTTATATACAGGATAAATGGTATATCCTTTTTTTTATATGGAATTCTCAATTCGATTAGCACTATTTTTATTTTAATGTTTTTAGTTGTTCAATTTCTATTCCTATACAATGTAACGATAGGATTAATTAAAAGGAAGAAATAGTGATAATTCTCTTTGGGCTCGAGCCCAAAAAAGAAAATAGAAAAGTCTGTATAAGATTCAATTTTGTTATCAACACGAATTACTCTCCTTTCACTGCAATTGTCTGCATTAGGATTCATAGGATTAAAAGATTACAGGATGTTGGCTTTTAAGGTAGGGATGTAGTTTTAAATACTGGATTTAGATAAAAGCATAATTCTATTCATCCTACTAATCCTAGTTCAAACTTCGTATACAATAAATTCTTTCACTAGAAGAAAAAATCACCATGTTATAAAACACAAAAAGGTAGTACGCTTAAAACTACCTTTTTATATTCATTTTATGAGCTCTTGTTTATAAGCAACCTATAATATACTCGTCTTTACAACATTCGTAATATGCCCAAATTGCAGTTTCTAAATCGTAAAATTCCAGTGAAAGTAAAAAGACGTCTCCACAGTCAACTTCATCTTCTGATGCTATACTTTCATCCCCTCTTGCAACAACTTCTATTTGATCTGAGTTAAGATCTTCTAGAATTTCAAATTTCTCATCAAGTGCTAATTTCAGTTCATCATAGGCACACACATAGTCTTTTAAAATATCATATCCTTTTAAACGAGAGTGAAAAGTAGTAAAACTTTCACATTCTAATGAAAGTCCTTTATCTTGAATGGCATCAAATAAAGCATACAATTCAACTTTTTCAGCACGTAAATCTTCTATGAATGCTTCATTTAATATCCTCAATTCTTTCATTTCATCTGAATTTTCAATAGTGGAGCTGAGATCAACTAGCTCTTCTTTGGTAAGTGTTTCAGTACTTGTGTTGAATTCCGATTCAGTACAACTAAAGATAAAAATCGATAAAAAAGTACCTACAAATAAAAAAAATAGATTTCTCATGTTATATAAGTTTATTGAAGATCAATCTATGATCTTCATGATTTATAATAATTTTCAATAGTATAAAGCACTTTATTAAAAAATGTGACATCATCTTCAAAATGCCAATATTATTTTTGATTAAACCATTAAAATTTTTGGGCTCGAGCCCAAAAAAAGAAAAGCAAAAGGTCTGAATAAAATACAAATATGTTATCAAAAGGAATCCCTTTTCTTTCCCTACAACTGTCTGAATTAGGATTCATTGGATTAAAAGATTATAGGATGTTGGCATATAAGGTTGGGTTTTAGGTTTTAATACTGAAATTAGATAAAACCAACAATCCTATTCATCCTACTCATCTTATAATCCTAATCTATTTAAAAAAAAGACATTTTTCTTATGCATATTGTATAGAATTAAAGTAGCTATGTACTTGCATTTATAGTAGAGTCGAAATGAAGGTTTTAATTACGGGAGCAACTGGTTTTCTAGGTTCAAGACTTGTTGAACATTTAACAGGTGATGACCGCATTACCTTTATACTGGCAACAGGAAGAAAATTTTCACACAATAATAAAGTCTCGCACGAAAAGGTGAAATATACTTTAGGGGACCTGCAGAATGCAGCTTTTGTAAAAGAACTGTTTACTCAAGACATTGATGTTGTGATCAATTGTGCAAGTCTATCTTCTCCTTGGGGAAGGAAAGAGCAATTTCATAGAGCTAATATCATCACTCAACAAAATCTCCTTTATGAAAGTAAAAAGGCGAACATAAAACGGTTCCTTTACATTTCTAGCCCAAGTATTTATTTTAATTTTAAAGATAGTCTGGATATCACAGAAGATACGCCACTTCCCCAAAACATGGTAAATGAATACGCTAGAACAAAATGGGCAGCAGAATGCCTCACTCGCGATAGCGAACTTCCGTACGTCATCCTTAGACCCAGAGCATTAATTGGTAGAGGAGATACGGTGATTATGCCGAGATTGATCCGCTCGTGTCTCGAAGGCAGATTAAAGATTATGGGCGATGGGGAGAATGTTGTAGACCTCACTTCTGTTGCGAATATGTGTGAAGCC
This sequence comes from Saprospiraceae bacterium, assembly GCA_020627825.1. Taxonomy (GTDB): domain Bacteria; phylum Bacteroidota; class Bacteroidia; order Chitinophagales; family Saprospiraceae; genus JAHDFB01. Next base: position 4,738 of record JAHDGD010000193.1, on the reverse strand, counting down.
ATTCGACTTGCACTATACACTGATTATGTCAATGAATCTTACAATATTTCCAATGGAGAACCTGTCAAGCTGTGGACTTCTATTAATCAGGTACTCCAGGCTATAGATATGGATCCTATTCACAAAAAGATCCCTTACTTTGTATTGTATTCAATTGCCTATTTGATGGAACTAAAAGCAAGGCTTTTCAGAGGAGCTGAACCTGTTCTCACAAGATATTCGGTAGGAACTTTATCCAAATCATTTACTTTTGACATCAGCAAATCAAAAGAAAAATTGAAATACCAACCACACCAATCCACCCAAGAAGCAATCGATGAATTTGCTCAATGGTATAAATCTTCTTAGCATGACTAAACTGAAATTTCAATTACACGCTGCCGGTTTTTGTGTGGCTGATCGAGCACATGCTTTGCGAAAAACGCGTAAAAAACAGATTCGGTTTTATGCAACATATGCCCATATCGAGCATCCTATTCACGGACATATTTTATTTGACACCGGATATACCCGAAGATTTCATCAGTTTACGAAAAAGTTTCCTTTCAATCTCTATGCTAAAGCGACCCCTGTAACCATAATGAAAGAAGAAGAAGCGATACATGTCTTGGCAGATAAAGGAATCAAGCCAGAAGATATTGCTTATATCATTGTATCTCATTTTCATGCAGATCACATTGGTGGCTTACAAGATTTTCCCACTTCAAAGTTTATCTGTTCGAAAAGGGCATACGATGATGTAAAGAAACGACAAGGTATCTCTGCTGTAAGAAGAGGATTTGTTCCTAAGCTGATGCCAAATGACTTTGAAGCCAGAGTACATCTTTTGGATTTTAATGAATCAAGTAAAAGCGATGCTATTTTAGGAGATATCATTGATTTATTTGATGATGGTTCTATTTTGCTATGTCAACTTGATGGTCATGCAAAAGGTATGATTGGAGCTGTCCTTGATACAGAAGTTCAGACTTTCCTAGTAGCTGATGCTGCATGGCTAAAGGAAAATTATACCAAGATGCACCTCCCCAGCCCTTCCGTCCGATTGTTTTTCGATTCTTGGAAAGCCTATAAAGACAATTTAAATAAGGTCTATCAGTATCATAAAAAATTTCCAGAAACAAAGATCATCCCTTCTCATTGTGAAGAGACCTTAAGAGAAATAACAACAACATCATGAAAGTCTCCAAGTTAGCCATATTGTATTATTTCCTCAAGCTTAGGTTTTCTAGATTGCGAAGGTCCAGTCGAATTTCTAGTAAAATGAAGAAATCTTGGAAGAAAACACTTAATAAGTCTTCTTTTTACGCTGACCTCTTACAGAAAGAAACTCCTTTTCCGATAATGGATAAAACCCAATTTATGAACCATTTTGATGTCATCAATACGGTGGGTGTTAAAAAAGAGGATGCGTTTAGGGTAGCACTTAAAAGCGAAGAAGATCGTGACTTTAGTCCTACAATCAATGGAATTAGTATCGGGCTATCATCTGGAACAAGCGGAAACAGAGGAATTTTTTTGACGAGTAAAAAAGAAAAAGCGATTTGGGTAGGCGCTGTGTTGGATCGAGTTATTGGTTTTTCATTTAGAAAAAGGAAAGTGGCATTTTTCCTTAGGGCCAATAACAACTTGTATGAAGCGGTTAATTCGCATGTATTGTCCTTTTCCTTTTTTGATTTGAAAATACCTTTGGAGTATCAATTTGAACGGTTAAAACAATTAAATGCAGATATTTTAGTTGGACAACCTTCTATTCTTTTGGCTATAGCCAAAAGGTACCAAGCTAAAGAACTTACCCCGCCGTTTCAAACAGTTATTTCTGTTGCAGAGGTACTAGAAGAAGATTATGAAAAAACACTATCCTCTATTTTCAATTGTCAAATCAAGCAAGTTTATCAGTGTACGGAAGGCTTCCTGGCATACACCTGTAAAGCTGGAAAGTTACATTTAAATGAAGACTGGTTGGAAATTGAGAAAAAGTATCTAGATGCTGAACATACAAGATTTCATCCCATTATTACCGATTATTTGCGTGAATCCCAACCCATTGTTCGATACGAATTAAATGATATTTTACATGAAGATCATTCTGCTTGTACCTGTGGTTCTCAATCTACAATATTAAGTAAAATCGAAGGACGATCGGATGATGTGTTCAGCTTTAAAGTGCAAGATGAAATCATCACAGTTTATCCTGATTTTATAAGACGTTCCATATTGAAAGCTTCTCCTGATATCCTAGATTATGCTGTTTCCCTTTCAGCTAAGGATGAAATAAAGGTATCTTTGATTGTAAAACACCTTGAGAAATACGAACAGGTTTTTCAGTTGGTGCAAGAAGAATTACTTGGTATGTTGGAAGCCTATGGAATTGAAAACATACACATTGTGAAAACGAATTATACACATGATCCCACTACAAAATTTAGAAGAGTCCGAAATGAGTATTCGAAGAGCATTTAGTATCGTAGGAGTAGGGAAATACCTACCAAAACGTATTGTAAAAAGCAGTGAAATTGAGCGTAAATTGGGTTTGCCCAAAGGATTTATTCATAAAAATATTGGCGTAGAATCTCGGCATGTTGCCAAGGATGAAACCAATACGTTCATGGGAGAGCAAGCGCTTCGAAAGGCCTTGCAAGACGCTAAATTACAAATTTCAGACATCGATTTTTTGATCGGAGCATCGGCTACTTTTGATTACATCATTCCGAATCGATCGTGCATGATCAAAAGTGCCTTTGAAGAAGCTGAAGAGTTGGGGTTTCCTTGTATTGATATGAATGCAGTTTGTACAAGTTTTATCTCAGCAATGGATTATGCAGCTATGTTATTGGAAACGAATGAGTATAAGAATATTGCCATTGTTAGTTCGGAAATCAGCTCCAAAGGATTGAACCCTAGCGATGCCAAAACCTATGGCCTTTTTGGAGATGGCGCTGCCGCCATCATCCTATCCAAAACGGATGAGGAAACAGGATTAATTAAACAGGAATCAAAGACTTACGTAAAGGCAGTAAAATATACGATCATAGAAGGAGGAGGGAATATGAATCACACACGAGATGTTCCGTATGATCCAGCTTTGTATTCTTTTAAAATGGAAGGGAGAAAATTACTTAGTCATGTAAAACCTCATTTAACGGAATATCTTTCGTTGTTTTTTCAGAAGAGTACAGGTTCGATGCAAGAAGTTGATCTTATCATCCCGCATCAAGCGAGTAAACTTGGTTTCAAGATGTTGACCATGTTAAATCAGGGAAAAGAAGACAATATTGTGAATGAACTGGAAAATCACGGTAATTGTATTGCAGCATCCATCCCTTTGGCATTAGTATCCAGTATTCAAAATGGAAGATTAAAAGAAGGCGATTCATGCTTTTTAGTGGGAACAGCTGCAGGGGTAACGATCAGTGGGATGTTGTTTCGATATGGTAGGAAGTAAAGTAAGTCTATCTTAATAATGGTATAAATGGAAAAGATAAAACAAGTAATTGATACGTATTTTGATTTCATGGAAGAACTAGGAGGAAATAGTGACTTAAGAGAGATTGTTCCAATCTCAATGATTGATACATCTAAAATTAGTGAAGAAGACTGGGTATATTGGAATGCAATAGAAAGTACTGTTTCGGATAAGGAGATCAATCAACTAGAAGAATTTTTTGGACATAAGCTTCCGTCAGATTATGTGTTTTTTCTTAAATATCGACATTTTGTTGAGCTTGATTTGGGAACGAATGACATAGGTTTTTTTAGAAATATTCCAAATCAAATTTTAATCTTTATAAAAGAAGAAGTAGGAGCGTATTATGGAGAAATACTTGAACGTAATTTTATACCTTTTGCAAATTTGTCCGATTATGGTGTAGTCTGCTTTGATGCAAATGAGTTTGGTGATAATGGGAATTATCCTATTGTAGTATTTGATCATGATGAAGGATATGAAGTCCCTGAATGGCATGCTGAAAACTTTGGATCAATGTTTGTCGAATTTGAGGAACATCTCAATGAGTGGATTGTAAATTATAGAGCTGACAATGATTCCTAATTTAACCAAATTCTTAAAAAATGAAAGTGATACATCACACTAAATATATACTAACAATCGATGAATTTTGGTCGTATGAAAAATGCGATACTTTTATTTCGCGCAGTGAAGCTATAGGGTATGAAGAAGCCTTAGTAGAAACAGAATCTGGACCCAAAAGAGTTGTAAACGTTAGAAATAATCAAAGGATTTTATTTACTGATGAAAATTTAGCAATTCAAATATGGACGCAATTAAAGGAGTTTGCTCCTAATAGAATAGGGAATAGTTATTCTGTTGGATTGAACGAAATGTTTAGATTTTATAAATATGAAGCTGGTCAAGAATTCAAAAAACATAGGGATCAAAGTTATATTAGGAATGAATTTGAAGCCAGTTATTTCACCTTTATGATTTATTTAAATGATCAATTTGAAGGAGGAGAAACAATATTTAAAGACATTGAAATTGAACCAAAGAAAGGAACTGCGTTGATCTTTTTTCATGATCTTGAACATGAAGGAAGTAAAATTATGGAAGGCAAAAAATATGTTTTGAGAACGGATGTGATGTATAAGCTAGATCAATAAAATGTTCAATAAAGAAGTACAATACAAGGAATATAGTATTTCAAAAATGAGGACCAATACAATGTCATTATGAAACTTGATTTCTTAGATAACTTATCTGCAAATGGGAAATACAAGTATG
>JAHDGD010000192.1 GCA_020627825.1 Saprospiraceae bacterium | reverse complement strand
TCCCACATCATATCCATCAACCAATCCATGATGGACGTGAATCGAAACTGGCATTGTAAAGCGCCCTTCTTTCTCAGAAATTTTACCAAATGAAATCTTGGGACAAGAGTCTTTAAAACGGAATGATCGAGCATGTGATAGCGACGTAAAGTCAAGCCAAGGAAGGGAGGAATAATGAACGACATCATCACCAGCTATATCAGGATTCAAGCCTGTAGTATGTTGTATACGCTCGATTTCCTTTTGGGCGAAAGCCCTAAAAACTTCATAAGACTTATCAAAAGGTATATAACTAAAGTCAAAAGTATGGTCTTCCCTTGCTATCGTAACAGACACATGAATCGTATTGTACAAAACCACTTTTTCCCCTTGAATTCTTAATCGGAAAGGTTCTACCGACTGAACGGCAGAAGCTGCTGCATGCATATATTGTAGAAAAGTTGACGCATTATTTTGCATAATCCTCGTCACTTCAACTTGCACATTCACCCCATAAAACGGCTCTTCAAATGCATTGAAAAACTTAAAATGTTCCTTTCTATTCCAGCTATTTATGTCAATCTCCTTCATCATAATTGCTCCACCCATTCTTCCCATTCTTCCTCGAGGATAGTGATTTCCTTGACCACTTCACCAATCTTTACAGACAATTCATTCAATAACTCCAAATTATCCAAATTCGCATTCAACTCTTCGGAATACTTTGCTTTGATTTCCTCTTTTTCGGCGATCTTTTTTTCGATTCGCTTTACGTTATTCTTGATAATCTGTTCAGGAGCTTTTTTTAATTTTTTTTCTTTGGGTTGGGCCCCAAAAGTCTCTGCTTCTTTTCGTGCTTCTTCAAGTGCAAGTTGTTGTCTTGATTTCCATTCGGAATAAGAACCATTGAAATCTTTGACTTTGCCCTCCCCTTCTAAAATAAAAATATGATCGGTCAATTTATCCATGAAGTATCGATCGTGTGTTATGATCACTAAGCATCCAGGAAACTCCATCAGATAATCTTCCAATATATTCAAGGTAATGATATCTAGATCATTCGTAGGTTCATCCAAAATGAGGAAATTGGGGTTTGTTATCAAGATAGTCAACAGATAAAGTCTTCGTTTCTCTCCACCACTTAATTGAGAAATAAATACTTGTTGCTGAGGTCTAGGAAATAAGAAACGCTCAAGTAATTGTTCTGCCGATAACTTATGTCCTTTATCGAGCGGAATGTACTCCGCGATATCACGAACTACATCAATAACGCGCTTATCTTCCGATACGTCAAGACCTTCTTGATTGTAATATCCGAATCGTACCGTTTCGCCTATAATCACCTTCCCTTCATCAGGTCGAAGAGCTCCCGTTAATAAATTGATAAAGGTTGATTTACCTGATCCATTTACTCCTGCTATCCCTACTCTTTCATTCTTTTTAAATTTATACGAAAAATTCTGAATCAAATTTTTATGTCCGAACCCTTTTGAAACGTTATGAAATTCAGCAATTTTACTCCCTAGTCGCTCTGGAACAATGTGAAACTTCATTACGGACTCGTGTTTGAAGCTTTGTTTCTCCTCTTTGATCTTCTGAAATTGCTCTATCCTAGATTTAGCTTTTGTACCCCTAGCTTTAGGTTGTCTTCGCACCCACTCTAACTCTTTTTTGAATAATTTATTCAATTTCTCATTTCGAACGGCTTGATTGCTTTTTCGCTCCGCTCTTTTTTCTAAGTAATCGCTATAAGATCCACGAATGTGATAAAAATGTCCTTCATCAAGTTCCACAATCACATTACATACTCTTTCCAGAAAATACCGATCATGGGTCACCATAAATAAGGTAAGATTAGGAGATGAGAGATATTCTTCTAGCCATTCTATCATTTCTATGTCTAGATGATTCGTCGGCTCATCTAAAATAAGAACATCTGGATTCTGAATTAGAATTTGTGCTAGTGCCACTCGTCTTCTTTGACCACCTGATAGACTTCCTATGGACTGTTGTAAATCATCAATCTTCAATCTTGTCAAAATTTCTTTCACCTTAGCTTCAATGTCCCAAGCTTTAAGATCTTCAATTTTTGTAACACAGTCGTTTATCGCATCAGGATCATTTTTCGCTACTGCTAACTCATAGTTCTTAACCGCTTGAATAGCAGGAATATCGCTATCCATTACAGTATCAATAACGGACATATCCCGATGAAAATCGGGCTCTTGTCTTAAGTAAGCTATATTCAAGTCTTTGCGAATAGAGAGCTTAGCATTTTCTCCCTCAGGAGAAATTTCACCACCTATTAACCGGAGAAAGGTGGACTTTCCACTCCCATTTTTTGCCACAAGTGCGATACGATCTCCTTTGTTTATTAACAAATTGACATCTTGGAATAATACTTTTTCACCATAAGAAATGGAAGCGTTTTCTACTTGAATATAATTCATGGATGCGAAGATAAATAGAAGCAATGAGTATGCATACCTCCATAAGAATAATGTTACTATGAGTTCGATTATTATGAAGTATAGGGCAACTGAAAATCCAACAAAAGTCTATATTTGCGGCTAACAAAAATCACAACTTCGCGAAACGCGTAGGTGCAAAAGAACGAACATGACAATTAAAGAGATTTTAGCAAAACCAAGCATAGGAGCTGATTATACTATTGAAGGTTGGGTAAGAACGTTCAGAGGAAATCAATTTTGTGCCATAAGTGATGGAACAACGATAAAAACGTTACAAGTGGTTGTCGATCGAGACACCACTGATGAAAGCGTATTGAATCGAATTAAAACAGGTGCTGCAGTTGTTGCTAAAGGTACATTAATTGAATCTCAAGGCGCAGGTCAAGCTGTGGAATTACAAGCTAATTCTATTGAAATAGTAGGAGACTCCGATGCTTCATCTTACCCTCTTCAGCCTAAAAAGCATAGCCTTGAATTTCTACGTGAAATTGCGCACTTACGATTCAGAACCAATACCTTCGGCGCAATATTCCGTGTCCGTCATGCCGTTTCATATGCCATCCATAAATTCTTTAATGACAAAGGATTCTTTTATATACACAGTCCTATAATCACAGGAAGTGATGCAGAAGGAGCCGGAGAAATGTTTCAAGTTACTACCCTTGACTTAAACGATGTTCCCAAAACAGAAGAAGGACAAGTCAATTACAAAGAAGACTTTTTCAATAAATCAACTAATCTTACGGTTAGTGGTCAGCTTGAAGCTGAATTAGCCGCTTTAGCTCTAACAAAAGTCTATACATTTGGGCCTACTTTCCGAGCAGAAAATTCGAATACATCGAGACATCTTGCGGAATTTTGGATGATAGAACCTGAAGTTGCATTTAGTGACATACACGATAATATGGATCTTGCTGAAGACATGTTGAAATATGTCATTTCATATTGTTTAGAGCATTGTAAAGATGATATCGAATTTTTACATAAAAGATTGGAGAACGAAGAAAAGTCAAAACCACAAGCTCAGCGAGCACCGGCATTGATTGACAAATTAAAGTTCTGCATAGAAAATGATTTTGAGCGAGTAACTTACTCTGAGGCGATCAAAATTCTCATGAACTCGAAACCAAATAAAAAGAAGAAATTCCAATTTGTAATCGAAGAATGGGGTGCTGATCTTCAAAGTGAGCACGAACGTTATTTAGTAGAAAAACATTTCAAGAAACCTGTTATACTTATTGATTATCCTAAAGAGATCAAGTCTTTCTATATGCGTCAGAATGATGATGGAAAGACTGTAGCAGCTATGGATATTTTATTTCCTGGAATAGGTGAGATCGTTGGTGGATCGCAAAGAGAAGAACGATTAGACAAACTAGAACAAAGAATGGAGGAAATGCATATTCCAAAGGAAGAAATGGAATGGTTTCTCGACACAAGGAGGTATGGAACGTGTCCACATGCAGGATATGGTCTTGGGTTTGAACGATTGGTCTTATTTATAACTGGAATGTCCAATATACGGGATGTTATCCCTTTTCCACGAACGCCAGGAAACGCCTCTATATAAGGCTTATTTTTCTTTTGGGGTTAAACCCCAAAAAGCTTAAAAGGCGTTAATTTACTCTTAAATGCTTATTTTTAAGACCTGAGTTGTATGAATCTTGGTTACATTCAACGTTTTACTATAGGAAGTTATGGGTTTTTAAAACCAAAATCCAACTTTTATGTGTTTAACACATACAATTGTAAGATCAAATTAATTTCAAAATGCCACTTAAGATTTTGAATCTCAAGTCGGTCTGTTCGAGATAAAAAATTCAGCCACAACTATAGACATGGCAGGGATTTTAATAAAGACATGAAGTAAAAAGATATGCGTCATTTAGGAATTAACATGGAATAACAAAGAAATTTAAAGATTTCTGTACTAAAAGCAAGGAGAATTTATGTATAAAATATTTACAACATCACTATTCATAACACTAGCTCTATTTACCTTAACTGGTCAAACAACCATTAAACTGGTAAATCCTTCATTCGAAGATAATCCTCACGCTGGAACAACTGAGAATAATTCAATTACAGGATGGAGCGATTGTGGACGTATGTTTTTCAAAAGCGAAACGCCACCAGATATTCACCTTGGAATGGATCGTAATAATACAAAAGCTATGTGTTTTTTCGGTGTACGTCAACCTTCTTCAGATGGATTTACTTTTCTTGGATTGGTTGTAAGAGATAATGATTCATACGAATCGGTCACACAACGACTTTCTCAACCGATCGAAGGCGGAAAATGCTATTCGTTTAGTATCGATTTATCTCGGTCCATGAGTTATACCAGCCCATATAATAGCTTACAAAATCCAGAATCCGATGATAATCAACAAAATGAAAAAACAAAACCAAAACTATACACAAAACCAGTTGTCTTAAGAATTTATGGAGGATCAACTCCTTGCGGAAAAAGGGAATTATTAGCAGAATCTACTGAGGTGAAAAATGCAGAGTGGCAAACTTATGAATTCGAATTTACGCCGAATCAGACTCATCGATATTTCACCATTACTGCATTTTACAAGGTACCTGTTCTTTTACCATACAATGGAAACTTATTAGTTGACAATGCCTCAGACATTGTACAAATAAAATGCCCAGATGAAGAAGAAGAGGAAGTCTTTGCAGAAGAACCTGTTATTAAAAAGGATCCGGTTAAAAAACCGGTAAAAGAACCTAAGCAGGAAAAAGTTGAAGAACCCGTAGAAGAGGTTATCGCGTATACACCTCCTCCAGTTGTCAAAAAGGAGAAACCAAAAATGGTCATCAATAAAGAATTGGATAAGAAGACCCTGAAAGAAGGACAGATCATCAAAATAAAAAACCTGTACTTCGATGCCGATTCTATCGTCATTAACCCAAAATCTATTCCAGCACTTACAGAATTAGCCAGTTTCTTAAAATTTTATCCGGAGGTGAAAATAGAAATAGGTGGCCATACAAATGGAAGACCTACGCACGAATTCTGTGATTCTTTGAGTACTGCGCGTGCGAAGAGTGTTGCTGAATTTTTATATAACGAAGGGATTCCACAAAATCAAGTGGAATATAAAGGATACGGAAAAAGAGATCCTATTGCAAGTAATGATTATGCAGAAGGCAGACGTCGAAATCAACGTGTCGAGATTCGGGTCTTGAGTATTGATTCGTAGGATTGCTTTAATCCATTTAAATATCCTTGAAGCATATCTTAAGTTATTGTAAAAGTCAGATAACCTAAGCATTTTGTCTTAGTTTTTTTAATTATCCTACTAGCTCCTTAATTGAATAATCTTTCTCTGTTAATTTATTATTGATATTGAATTTCTTGATTTCATTTTTAGTTTCAATATATAACCATGCTTGAGCATCAATTTTGAATATCAATTCTATTTTTTTCGCAATTTCATTGTTAATCTTTCTTCTGCCTTTTAGTAAGGCATGAAGATTTGGTTCAGATAAGCCGATATATTTTGCAAATCTGTTTTTTTTAATTCCATATACTTTGAGAATCTCATTAAGGAATTCTCCAGCCTCAACTATTTCAGAAGTTATTGAATCATTTAGGTATTTATTTATGCTAAATTTAACTCCAATCATATGGTTCTCTATTATTTCTTCTTTAGTTTGAGATTGAGAACGTGCATTAATAATTCTTTTAATTATTTCTGCTTCTGACTCATCGATGTTATTTGATTGAATTCCAATAAGCTCTATATTATTTGTCATAAATTAAATTTCAAGATTTAAGTATTTCTGAATTAATTTCTTACCGTTAACAGGGAAGATTATCATTTTTTCCCTGTACACTAATTCAGCATAATAGTATTTTTCATAATGTTGAATCAGTTTCCCTTTACTTGTAAATGCCAAATGTCCTTTATAATTTCCTTGATTAAATTGAAAAGTCAAAAGACATCCATATGCAATAAGGCAACCAGCAACGTTGCTCATTTTTCCATTACTTCCATAGTTCATAGGTGACAATTCAAGATTGGACATTTCGTAGTATCCTTCATCAACTTTGGTCATTTTAAGTAATCCTTGAATTTCTTCTTCATATTCCAATTTAAATATCAAAGATTCTTTGGTACATAATGAACTCCAATTGAACTTCCATTTTGTTTTAGGTAATTCCTTCTTCTCAGCTAAGGAGATATATCCTACAATATTCTTTTTTCTTGAATTGTCATATATTTTTACCTTCACGACATAAAGATATCAAATATTGATAGGATTTACAAATCTTTTATGATCATGAACTACCTCTTGCTCTTATTAATAATGTGAATGTGCCCCGAAAATTTAAAATTTAAATGTATTTAAAGAACCTTGATGGAAAAAGGATTCTATCTTATTGCAATTAAGAAAAGTTATTA
>JAHDGD010000027.1 GCA_020627825.1 Saprospiraceae bacterium | reverse complement strand
ATTCACGTTAAAATAGGTGGTTAAATTTTATGCGATTACAGCTACTACTTCATGTAACCAACCAAATTTGTCTTCTTTTTCACCTGCTCGTAAATCTTCGATATAGGATTTTAAGAAAGGAGAAATTTTATAGTCTGAAACATTCAAATGATAATCTTGTCCTTCATGACCGAATTTAAATACATTAGCAATAACAGCTGCTGTTCCCGTCCCAAAAATTTCAGTTAATTCACCTTTATTATGGGCTTCCACTATGAAATCTATTGAAATTTCATTTTCTACAACTTCATATCCTTCATCTTTTAAAATGGTAATAACAGAATCACGCGTAATACCTTTTAATATGGTTCCACCTGCTTTCGGAGTGTATATAGTATTATTAACAACGAAGAAAATATTCATCGTACCAACTTCCTGAATGTATTTAAATTCTTTGGCGTCCATCCACATAATTTGGTCATATCCAGCTTCTTTAGCAAGTTTTGCAGGTAATAAAGAGGCTGCATAATTTCCAGCAGTTTTAGCTTCACCTACGCCTCCATCAGCTGCTCTTACATACTTTTTCTCTGCTAAAAGTGAAACGGGCTTTTCATAATATGGACCAACTGGAAGGGTGAAGATTACTAGTCTATATGTGTCGCTGGGTCTTACGCCCAAAGCTTCATCCATTGCAAACATAAGTGGTCTGATATAAAGTGCTGAGCCTTTTTCTTGGGGTATCCAATCCTTGTCTAAACCGACTAATTCTTTTAGAGCTTGAACAAAAATCTCTTCAGAAAATGTTGGCATACACATTCTTTTTGCAGATCTATTCAGTCGTATAATGTGCTGTTCAGGTCTCAATAGGAGAGGAGTACCATCTGGTTTTGCAGTTGCCTTCATACCTTCAAATATGGATTGACCATAATGCCATGCTAAATTTCCTGGATGGATAGAAAATGGAGCTAATTCTTTAATCTCCATGTTGGTCCATTCTCCATCTATGTAATCAGCAACAAACATATGGTCAGAAAATACCTTACCAAATGGAATGTTATTGAAATCAACAGTGTGTATTTTACTGTTTTTTGTCTTCGTAATTTTTATATTAGCTGCCATATTACTTAATTTTAAACAAAAATACTACTTTTAAAATTAAAACTAAATATTAAGAGGAATTGTTCTGTAATTCAGAATACAATTTTATGTTTATTTATTTTACCAAATAATAATTTTGTCAAAAGACTTTTTTACTATACCTGTTTATACTGATAAAATGGATCAAATTCAACGTCTTAATAAGACAAATGAAGTGGTGCATTTTGTTTTTTTGAAAGCCGAAGATTATTCACAAGAAAATGCAGATTTATTGAGGAAAATTCTATCTGCTGTTCAATTAGATGTTCAGGCATCCGTACAAGTTTTCTTATTAAAAGATGAGGAGCATGTATTTTTAATGGAAGAGCTCGATCTTTCAAAGGCAAACTACTTTTTTGCTTTCGGACTAAATGCAAAAAGAATTGGTTTGCAATGTAGAACAATCCCTTATAAATGGATGTCATTTAGTACATTGAACGTATTATTTTCTCACGCGTTAACAGATCTGTACAAAAGCAATGATTTAAAGAAAAAACTATGGTCTTGTCTTAAACAAATGGGAAATAAATGAACAAGGAAAAGATAATAGTCTTCGCTACTGGGAATGATCATAAATTGCGAGAAGTGAATATGATGATTCATACAACAGGTTATGTTGCAAAGGCAATGAAAGAGTTTGGGATAGTAGATGATATAGAAGAAAATGGAATTTCAATGCACGAAAATGCTAAAATTAAAGCTGATTTTTTGGCAGATAGATTATCGATATCAGCATTTGGTGAGGACAGTGGACTGGAGATAGATGCCCTTGATGGAAGGCCCGGGATTTTCACTGCAAGGTATGCTGGTCCTCAACGTAATGATCAAGATAATATGGATAAGGTGTTAGCTGAGTTAGAAGGTATTGCAAACAGATCTGCACAATTCCGCTCCGTAATTGCTTTACATATTGAAAATGAAGTGTATTACTTTGAAGGTATTGTAAAAGGATCTATTGCGAACGAAAAAAGGGGAAAAGGTGGTTTTGGCTACGATCCTATTTTTATTCCTGAAGGATATACAGCTACTTTTGCAGAGCTAGGAGATGAGATAAAGAATTCATTTTCTCACCGTGCAAAGGCTGTTGAAGGATTAGTTGGTTTTTTGAAACAGCAAAATTCATGACGTTATTGTTAGATACACTTATAGGATTTTGAGTTTGCCTTTTTTTATCTTGAAATGAAAAACGAAAAAAGAATCAACAGTCTCTCCATTTTGCATACCGGCCTGCCAGCCTTGAATTTTTAAAATCGTTTTTTGTATTTCTTCTTGAAGTGGTTCCTGTTCAGAATTGGTGTCTACGAAACCAAATATTTCTCCTTTACAATTTATTGTACATCTTAAAAAATATTCTTTTTTTACTTTCCTATCTATAAAAATAGCATCGTTTAATATTTTTTCTAGTGAAGAAATTCCGTCTTTATATCTTGGCGATACCTCTAATATCATGTAGACTAGATCAGGATTGCATGCTTCACTCCTATCTAAATAAATCTCTTTCTTTATACCATTTTTTGTTGATGAGATATCTTGAGCTGGAAGTGATATAGGGTAAACACTAAATAAAGTAATGACATATAAAATGGTACGAAATTTATAATCATACAGAATTAATTTTGAATAATCTCAACACTCGAAGTTATCTCTATAGAAGGATCTAGAGAATGTGTAACAGAACACATTTTTTCGAGACTCATTTGAACGGCTTTGTTTGCCTTTTTTTCAGTAACTTCTCCTGTGATCTTGAAATGTAGATGAATGGCAATAAATTTGGCAGGCGTAATTTCTTGCCTTCTTTCTCCAGTTACTTCTACTTCGATTGATGCATAGGATTGACGCATTTTTTTAAGTAATATTTCAAGATCTATTGAGCTACAGGCAGCAGCTGACATGAGCAATGTTTCCATAGGAGAACAAGCTGCTTTTTTACCAGAAAAAAATTGTTCAAAACCGTTTTCGTTCATTCCTGTATAGGAGAGTTCGTTATCTGTACTTTTTAATTGTATCTTCATTGATTTTTTAAATAAAAAAGCAGAACCAAAAGTTTTGATTCTGCTTGTTTTCTGTAAAAATAGAATTTTTATTTTTCTCCTAAGATTAAGTATAGTGCGTGTATTATACCACCTAAACCAGCAGTCAGGAGCCACAAAATAAGGTTTAGAGTTACTCTATTCGTCCATGTTTGACCTTCATACATCCATACAGCTACAGGCGAAATTACAATTGCTAATATAATAAGGATAAGTTGCTCATTTTCATCCATATTTTTGGCAACTTTTTTCACTTTGTTTACTGCATTTTTGATAGTAACTTTTGCTTTTCCAAAGAAATTAGATTGAGAATCTGCCGTAATTGATGTAGCATCTTGAGTCACAAGTGCAGCTGAATTTACTGCATAACTAGAAGTCGTAAATGCTAAAAATAAGGCGAAAAATGTAATGATTTGTTTCATAATTTAGTTTTTATATTTTTAATAGTATTGCAATATATGTTTTTCATTTTATATGTGAAATAGTATGAGCTATTTTTTAGTAATTATTCAACTTTGCTCCAGTAATTTAACGTCTATATAAGACATATTTGCTGCTTTTGCTGCTTTTATTCCTGCCGCACCATCTTCAAAGACTAAACAATTCTCAGGAGCTACATTCATTCTTTTTGCGCATTCTAAAAATATATCGGGAGCAGGCTTTCCTTTTACTTGATCACTTCCAGTTACTACTGTTATCCACCAATCCACCATTCCCATATCCGCTAAACTTTTTTCTGCATTTCCCCGAGAAGAGCCAGTACCTATGCTCATAGGCAATACACCTCTCATATTCTTTGCGACTTCATATATAGTTGGTATTGCTTTTACCTTTCCATGAGCTTTTTTAATGGCATCAAAATGTTTTTGCTTTTCTTTTTTCACTTCTTGTGCATCAAGTTGCCAGCCAAATTGCGCATTAAATGTTTCTACCAATTGAAAAGTAGGTGTTCCGCTATTTTCAACAATAAGTGATGCGGTTATAGGAACATTAAAATGTTGTCCAGTTCTTATCCAAGAATCAATATGCAAAGGCATAGTATCAGCTAATGTCCCATCCAAATCAAATATCAAGGCCTCTATGTGTTGTGGTATTATAATCATATACTACGTTCTAATTTATGTTGTGATTTCATATTCAATTAATTGTACAAAGTTGACTTTTTTAATATGTTTTCATACCTCTCAAGATTAATTTTACGTTATAATACCAATTAATTTCAATATTTCACTTAATTCATCAGGAACTCACTTTACATTTTAAAAGTTTATGTTCTTGAAAGCTTTGATTTATATGAATATCACATCTTTATTTATAGTTTTATTCGTTGTGACCTTCTCTGGTTTTATTCCACAAGAGGACTGGAAATTCGTGGAGAAAAAAGACCAAGTTGAGATTTTTACCAAAGTAGAAGAAAATGGTAAAAAATGGATCAGACTTTCAACTGTTATACCAGCTTCGATCAATGAAGTAGTCAATTATACAAGTGAAATAGATAAACTCCCCAACTGGGTATATGCTTGTCAAAATTCTAAGGTATATTCGGACACTGAAAATGAGACAACTTATTACACTGAAACTGATTTGCCTTTCCCCATGTCTGATCGATATTGTTTAGTTAAAAAGAATAAAGTAAGATCCCCTGATGGATTAAGCATGCAGACTATTTCTGAAAACTATGCCGAAAAGGAAATTGATTCGGACCTTGTGCGTGTAACTGAATTCAAAGCCATATGGAATTTTGAACATTTGGATGCACAATCTACACGAGTAACTTATGATTTCTATACTGCCGCAACATTACCTTCTTGGTTACAAGATAAAATTTCAATGGTAGGACCTTTTAATACACTACTAAATTTACGAAAGCAATTTCTGTGATTCTTACTTAGGATTTCTTTGGGCTCGAGCCCAAAATTCCTAAAAGAATTTGTAAGGTGATCATATACGTTGGTTTTACACCATCGAGACCCAGACTTCCTGAAGCCAATGTTGCTCCTGACTCCAACGGATTATCCGATGCATAATATGCATATCTAACATCTATATCGGATTGCACACTTTTTCGAATTTGACTTGCGGATTGAATGGCTTTTTGATAATGCGCACCTTCCATTTCGAGTCCTACTACTTGCCATGATGATTTCATGAAATATCGCAGTATATCTTTATTCTGAAGACTAGTCCCAAGAACAGTTATCATAGGTCCTTCGTAAACATTGATTTCATCATCTTGAAACATATCTACTGTCAAGGCATTTTTGAATGGATAATTGTCCGCACTGCCTTCAAAAATATGTGCGGAAGGTATCATTATATCACCTTTTACACCTGTCAAAATTCCAGCTTTTCCCATTATATTAACTGAGCGAACATCCATTTTGGAACGGATGGTATCTAGTTCATATGGTTTTAATAATTCATCCATTGTCTCGTAAGCCTGTTGCCCAAAAGCATAATCCATGACAATAATAACCGTATCATGAGGACCTGTATCTAAACCTGCTTTAGTCAGATCTACTTTGTCAATTTTCGAAACATCAAATATTTGAACAGTAATATTGGTTCCAGAAACATCATGCAATTCATACATGCCATGTGACAACGCATACTTTTTCACCTTTTTTCTGAGTGCTTTATTATCATCATCACTTAGCACCTCAGCAATCTCTTCTATGGATTTGTCAGCTAGGTTTTTTTGCAATGCCGAACTAGCAAAAAGACAATTCATAACACTGTGTTGATTTGCTGAAATGACATGGATTTCTTTATCAAAAAGGTTCAATTCAACCAACTTGCTCTTGATTTGATTTGCCCATGATTCTCCATATAGGTGATGTCCGATTCGTTGCCTGAGACTTGGAGAGAAGACGATTTCTCTATCAATGTCTTGAATATGCTCCTGAATACTGATTTCTCCCATCCAGTAAATTATTTCAAATAAGCTATTGATCTTCTCAGCCTCTTCAAACTTGCCAAAAGCATCTTTTACGTCATCGTAAGTTCGTCCTAGTAAGCTTGACAAATAAGAAAAGCCAACTTGTTCATCTATCTCTTCTTTTTCATCAATCGCTTTGACGATTTCTCTCAACATTTTCCAAGACCTTGTTTCTCTATTTTTGGAGTCCAATGCGTTTCTGCGAATCTTTTCACTTTCTATAAACATGAAGGTGAGGTGCGTCAAACAATCAAAAATATCACTAAGCCCTCTTGTCATTTCGATCAACATTTGCTCCTTGTCTAAGCGGTAACAGTTTCTTCTTCTCTTGCTAGGAACTAAGGCATTGAATCCACTATCTTCATATCCTTCACGAGAAATAAGATGAATATAACGACACTGTTCTATCCCTTTTGGCAAACGTTGAAAAATATATAGAAGTCCTTCAAGTTCCACTTTTTCAGGATCGTTGATTAATCCGTAAATTTCTGGATTTAAAGCGAGAAGTGCTTTAATCATAGCTTCTCCACTCATTCCTAGTGGTTTGTATTTCCCTCGGAGAAATAAGTGTCTCATGGAAATATAAAGTCGTTCTATTGATTGGCGAGAAATTTGTGCTCTGGAAATGTCAGCAGAAGTGTTGTGCATAGGCTTTTACAGAACAAAGATATAAAATAATCCTTATTCGGTCGAAAAGCTTCTGTATTAAAAGGACAATGCTATAATATTATACCTTTGACAGTAAAAAAATAAAAGAAGTGAAATTAGAAGCTTATTATGAAAATAGAAGAAAGGAATTTAGTGACAAAGCATCGCATCTAAAGCAACAAATCTTTTATAATTCTCTTATACGTGTTGCCATTTTTGTAATAGGTGTTTGTTCCATTTATTATTTTCATACATCGGGAAGTATTGTTTTAATTTCTTTTATACTTTCAGCAGCCATTTTCTTGTTTTTTGTCAAGCGTCAAGTGGACCTTAAGAAAGAGTATGCGCATCACCAAGCACTTCAAGAAATTAATGAAAAAGAACTCCATTGCCTAAAATTTCAGTTTAAATCCTTTGATAGTGGAGAAGACTTAAAAGTATCAGAACATCCCTATTGCCTTGATATAGATGTATTCGGTAAAGGATCAATTTTTCAATATATAAACAGAACAGTTCTTCCTCCAGCACGTAGGAAATTGGGAGCGCATCTCTTAGCCAATTCTATAGAAGACGTAGATGCAAGGCAAAACATTGTGAAGCAGTTAAGTGTGGAAAACGATTGGTGCCAACAATTTTTGGCGGAAGCCAAATCAATAAAGTCAGAAGTAACTGAAGAAGGAATTTTAGATTGGTTACAACATTATTCGTATATCTCGACTGGAATATTCCAATTCCTTCCTTTCATTCTTTCTGGAATTTCAATACTAAGCTTCATTGCTTTTATAATAGGTGTAATCCCTGAAGGAGTCTTGATGATTTTACTATTAATTGGCTTATTCTTTAGCAGTCTTAAACTAAAAGAAATCAATAAGACAGCGGCAAAAATGGCAAGTGCTCACGATATGCTAGAGCAATATAGTAAGTTGGTTTATCGAATTGAAAACAAGACATTTCACTGTGACATTCCTTTCGATCAAAGCGGTGTGTCTCCTAAAATTAAAAGATTTTCTTCCCTGTTAAATAGCTTGAATCAACGGAATAATATTATGATTTCAATTTTTGCTAATGGCTTTTTTCTTCGAGATATTTGGTTGTGTTCTAAAATTGATAAGTGGGTTAAAAACAATAAAAATGAAGTCAGTGTATGGTTTCAAACACTTCATGACTACGATCGATATATAAGTCTTGGAATATTTGCATTCAATCATGCACAACAAACATCCTATCCCTTGATAGCTGAAGAAAAAGGCATAATGGCTGCAGCTCTTGGCCATCCGTTATTACCTGAACAACAGCGGGTATCCAATGATTTTACTATTCTTAAGAATCAGTTTTTTGTTATAACGGGTGCTAATATGGCTGGAAAATCTACGTTCCTGAGGACTGTTGGGTTATCTATTGTTCTCGCCAATAGTGGTTTGCCAATCTGTGCTACCTCATTTCGCTACAAACCGATTAAGTTAATCAGTAGCATGCGAACAAGTGATTCTTTGTCTGAAAATGAATCTTATTTCTTTTCTGAATTAAAACGATTACAGTACATTGTAAAGGAGATTAAACAGGATGAATATTTTATAATTCTTGATGAAATACTAAAAGGCACGAATAGCAAAGACAAAGCAGAAGGCTCTGAAAAGTTTCTTACGAAACTGAGTAAAACAAAATCTACTGGAATTATTGCGACCCATGATTTATCGCTTTGTAAAGTTGCTGATACTATTGATAGTGTGGAGAATAAATACTTTGATGCAGAGATCAAAGATGATGAATTGTTTTTCGATTATACCTTGAAAGAAGGAGTGTGTAAAAACATGAATGCTTCTTTTTTAATGCGCAAAATGGGGATTGTAGATAATTGAGTTTTGGGCTTTAAGCCCAAAAATGATTGCACTCATTTCTAAAATCGTACTGTAAATAATACAATTTAGAATTTAAAAGGTATAAGATTTTGAAATTAGCTAAGGCTGTATCTTTAACTCTTGTATCATTGTGTTTACTTGTACATCTCCAAATCCATAGATACCTTCTATTTCTTTAAATTGTTTAAAAATAGCCTGAAAATCAGTGGGATCAGTTGTGTTTAAAATGTTTTGTAGGGTTTGCTGTGGCCGTCCTAGCGAATTGTTCTTTGGAAATCTGTCAATGTGTGCTTTTATGACTTCGTTCATGAATGGATGAATGGAAAGAAGTTGATTTCCATTTTTGATCATATTATCCCAGTCATTCATTACGTAATCTTGCCACAATGCTTTAAATAATGTTTTTTGTTGCTGGTTAACTTCTGTTTTGTGGTCATAACAAGAAATCAGCTGTTCCATGTTCAATAATCCAAAACCTTCCCACGAATCTGCTATCGGTTGTACAACAAACCATCTTGAATTCAAAGGCAGGAGATGCATAGCAGCCCACATATTCACTTGGCAAAACAAATCCTTTTCGAACCAAAGATGAATATGATCATCAGAATTGAATGTGCGAATTTTCAAGATTTCATCTATGGATTTTTGCCTGTAATCTTGACTGCTAATATTATGATATTTATTAAAATACGATATCCTATTCTCCAGTAGTTCTTGCATATTATCCCCTTCAATAGGTCCAGTAACCAAGCATTCTCTGAAAACAATTTTGGGTTCAACCCAAAAAGCCAATTGGTCAGCTAAGCAATCTCCATTCAGAATATGATATTGTCCCATAGAACTCCTTACAATTTGTATTCAAATCCAAGAAAAAGACCTGAAATAGTCACTCTTGTCATGGATCCTTTAAAATAATCCTTTTGATCAATGCCTTTGGTTTGTACATAACCATTGACCAAATTAATACCATTTGCTCTTAAGCTTATATTAAAGTGCTCATTTATTTTATATAACAAACCAAAGTTTATCATAACTTGAGCATAATGGGCAACTTCTCTAGAATCAATTACATCTAAAAATTGATTCTTTTGGGTTAAAAAACCATAGTTAATGGAGGGTTCAATAAATGGTGTGAATGAAAATGCAGATATTAATTTATATCTTAAAAATAAACTTGCTCGGAGTAAATGAATATTAGAAGTAAGATCTCCTATTTCAAAAGGCACAATGTTTATAACATCTCGTTGTATAAATTCAGCAGAGGTATAAGTTGATTGAATTCCAATCATAGTTTTTGCATTCAATTCTTTACCGATAAAAGGAGCTACTGACACTGATTTATACCTCGAGTTACTAAAAGTAATATCTCCAAATAAGCTACCATTCGGTGGATTGATGGTTACAATTTGGCCAGGAGAAATGTTTCTTAACAATAATACATTGAAGGAGCTGCCGACATAATAACATGGAGTGAATTGCAAAGAGTCTTGACTAAATGAAGGAATAGTGCATAATAAGATTAGCACTGTAAAAAGGAATGCTTTCATGTGTTAATTTTTGTGTGTTATAAAGTAAAAGTAATAAAAAAAGGTGTAGTTAAACATACAAACTACACCTTTAAAAATATTCTTGTTACTTGAAGTTATATTTTTATGACACGTAATAATTCGTTTATTTCATCTGAATTGAAACGAATATAATAATTCCCAGATGCTTCATGATATAAACTTACTTGACTTACGAATGTATCACCATATCGCACAAGATCATCGGTACGTATGATTTTACCTGCTGCATTATAAATCACGTATCCTAATCTTTCACCTCCTGGAATGTCACCTTCTATAAAAATAGAGAAAATTCCATTGGTAGGATTAGGTGTTGCTGATATACGATATCCTTTCTTTTCTGTATCAGTAGCCACAACAAAGTCGATAGTGATAACAGTTGTAAATTCACATCCGTCAGCGTCTCGTACTACGATTTCATAGTCTCCTTCTTCTAATCCGGTAAACAAAGGATTATTACTGAAATTTTCACCTCCATCAATAGAATATTGGTATGGAGGGTTTCCATTTGTAACTTGTATAAATATTGAACCTGGTATGCCTTCCGTTTCATCTTCTTTTTCAATAACAACACTTAAAGAGCATTCTTCAACAAGCGCTTCACCTTCAAATGCACAATCCTCACCCCCTAGTACGACAATTGCATAACTTCCTACAGGCACGTTCTCGAAAAGTGGACTGTCTTGAAAAGTATTTCCACCATCAATAGAGTAAGAAAATGGCCCTACACCATTTTGAGGAGTAATTAATATTGTTCCACCTTCATTCTCTAGTGCTGGTGTAATGTCAATATCTACTTCCAACATACACATAAATGTTGCACAAAATTCGTTTTGTTCTTCCGTTCCAAAGTCATTATTCAAGATAGAAGCTAACACATTTCCACTTTCATCTACAATTTCATAACCACCTGGGAAGAAAATCCCATCTCCAAATGAATCAAAAATCACAAAGGTGTAGCAAGCATCCGGATCTGCACAGAATTGCTCTGTTGCTATATTGCCTGAAAAAGGTCCTCCTGAGGCTACAACATTATTGTTTTCATCAAGAATTTCATAGGTAGTTTCTTCAGGATATGCATCAAAATCAAAGTTAATTGACAAGGTAACAGCATTGGAGATGAATTGCAAAGATGTGGTAGATTCATTGTTTTGAAGCCCTTGATCTGTGCCTCCATTTGGATTGGAAACAGAAGCTATAATTTCGTTTTCACCACTAATGAAACCAGAGATGTCAATCTGAAAAATCTCTTGCTCACAAAAGGCAAGGGAACCTTCCCAAGGTTCATTATAAATGCTAGTCCCATTTAATAAGATTTCGATATCTGCACTCGTCAAAGTATCACCTCCGAAATTGCTTAGGGTGACAGTCAAAGGTGCAATGCTATCACACAATGTAGGGCTTTCTAGTGAAACTCCCACAATACCTGCATCAAGAGCTGCGATACTCGTTAAATCCACTCGAAATGAATCGTTTACAATCACTTGATCCGATTCTAGTTGAGTGAATCCAGTTAAGGAATAGGTTCCAGCTCCGATGAAATCTACCGTTTCATCAAAAAATACAATAGTAGATTCTCCACCTTTCAATTCTATATCAAATTGCTGTGATACAGGTGCACCATTTTCAAATATGTATCCAGCGGTAAAAGAGTTGATAGCTTCTGTACCAAAATTTTGAACTTGAAAACTAATCACTTCATCTTCCATAAATCCGCCAGTAAGTGCTCCATTAAATTTATATGCACCGATATCGAAACTATCTCTTTCTATTTCAAATGCAGCAATTCGCGTTGACGATGATGATCCACTACCTTTTCCGTATTCTGTAACATACCAAAATGTTCTATCATTGATGGGATCAACTCCCATCTGAGCATAGTCTCCAAACCGAGCTCCACTTTGAATGGTATTCTCTCCCTCAACTAAAATTTGTTCTGCAATTGTCATTTCACCAAGTGGATCATCATGCTTTCGCCCAGTATAACGCACACCAACAAATTCATCTTCACTAGAAACATTATAGGCTAATCCTATATTTCCAGCGCCATCTATTGCTGTCCCACCCATGTATCGGTCAAGACCATCATCTGGTGAAAATGTTCCTTCTTGATAAATATACCAATCGGCATCTTCTCTTCTTAATTCCATCCATCTTATTCCAGAAAGATTATCACCATCAGTTACATCTGTTATAAAATTAAAAACCATAGATTCATGTGTATTGAAATTACGGTAAACAGCCTGATTCATTATAGTTTCAGGAATTCCATCTAATCCACCACCATTACCTGCTTGAGGCATACATGAAAACCCAAACCCGAATACCGAACAGGGATTACTATCAAATGGAGAAGTTTCAACAGATTGTGTTACAACGGTTGTGTTGTCAGGATTTTGCCAGTCTATTTCAACAGTAGAAATTACGATTTGGTCTTCGTCTACGGCTCCCCACGAAGAATCTTCTAAATTTAAAAAGATAGGATTACTGGATTTAGGAGGAGTTTGTCCCATCCAGTCTACAGGAGTGGCAACAAAAAATCCCCATTCTGTATTGGAATTTCCTGGCAAGTTCAACCGCTGAATACTGACGGTTTCGTTCCCTTTATATAGTTCTGTTTTATTAATGTAATACGTGGTAAGATTACCTGCGCCCTGTTCATTTGTTGTTACGGTTATCACATCATCCCAAATGGCATATTTTGGATAATCCGGAAAATTTGGAGTTTGAAAATTGTAAACATCGTACGAACCTAGTGGGTCACTGTTTTCTGAAATGGCCACTAATAGCTGATTTCCTGAAGGGAACTCAGTGATTAACCATCGGTCAGCGATCTGATCGTATAAGACAATAGGATCGCCAGCTGAACTAAAACCAATTTCTTGCCATAGTGTATTTGCTGCAAACGTAGTAATTTGTGCACCAGCTTTATCATACACTGCAATTTCTGTAACATTAATCGCTAACACATAATAATCTTTACCAATATCTCCTGAAGGGTCATTTGGAGAACTATTTGTAATACCATCTACATTGACCAATAAATTTGGTGTAGTTGTTTTTGAACCAGCAAGGATTCCTTGCCTTAATTTATCAACACCTTGGTGTTCAAGGTCGGGGTGTACAACTTTATTTTGACTTCTTCCTACAAAGTTTCTAGGTACTTTATTCTCTTTTTTCCATTGTGATTTTTTTTCTTTAGCAATAGGACCCATAGGAATGAGATCTCTTACTGGAGATGTTTTACCAAGATGGATTGCTTTTGTGTCTATGGCTTTGCCTTTTTCGTTGAAAGGGTTTTGGGCTTTAAGCCCAAAAATTAAAAACAAACAAAAACCAGTTATGAACAATTTAGTATGAATACGCATAAGTATATTTTAAGATTCAAATGATTATTTTAAAACTCCAATGTCTTAAAAGATGATTTCCACTAGGTTTGATCTAAGAAATAATTCTTTTTTGTTAGCTTGCGGACTTATACCTTTTAAACTCAAATTTGTCGGATATTTTTTTTAAAATACGTGATTTCTTTATTGGTAAATTTAGAAGTAGCTCAGGCTAATTCTCAATTTAAAACTCGAATTCACTTATTTATGATTTGAATGCAAGACCGACAAGTTATAGTTTAAAGGTAATTGAAGTAAAAATAGCATTTATCATGTAATAAATTTTAATAAATTGTAATATGAAAGTAGACATCTTAGCATTTGGTGCGCATCCCGACGATATCGAATTAAGTTGTTGTGGAACCTTAATGAATGCAGTCGATGAAGGAAAAAAGGTGGGTCTTGTCGATCTTACACAAGGTGAACTTGGAACAAGAGGGTCTGCTGAACTTCGGTTAAAAGAAGCCCATGATTCAGCAAAAATCATTGGAGCTTCTTTCAGACATAATCTTTCCATGAAAGATGGTTTTTTTGAAATTAATGACTTCAATATGAAGCTGATTATTGAACAGATAAGATATTGCCAGCCTGATATTGTATTGGCCAATTCGGAATCAGACAGACATCCAGATCATGGTCGAGCAGCAGAATTGGTAAGTAGAGCATGTTTTTTGTCAGGATTGTTGAAAATAGAAACAACATGGAACGGGAAAAGACAAGAAAAATGGAGACCTACTGCAGTTTATCACTATATTCAAGATCGAAATTTAGAACCTCATGTTGTAGTGGACATTAGTCGAAATTTTGAAAAGAAAATAGACTGTTTGAAATGTTTTGCTTCACAATTTCATGATCCTAACAGTAAAGAACCTGAAACGCCATTAACAGGCTCGGATTTTTTCGATTTTATTCGAGGTAAAGCAAAAACATATGCACGTCATATTCATGCAGAATATGCCGAAATGTTTACTTCAAAAAGATATATAGGTGTAAGTGATATTACGAAATTACAATAACATTACTTGGTTGCTGTAAAAACACAATTATCTGTTAATTCAGTCCCGCTCACAACGGTTTGTAATTTAAGTATACCTTCTAGTGTTGTCATATCGGAGCTAAAAATAGCGTTGCCTGAAATGTCAACATCTCTGAAATCTCCCAATACTTCAAGCTGATAGGTCTCTTCAGTTATAATAAGTGAATCACTTGTTGCCATACCATTTACTATAGGAAATGGGGTAGGAGTATCCTTTATTTCAACTATTACATCATTATTTCCAGTTAACCCTTCGGAAATTGACATACTAAATGCACTTGGGTCAGGAATGATGAAACCACATGTAATCGTACCAGAATAATCACCTAAGAACTGTTCCCTAGCATAAGTGCATGAATTATCGGATTCAGTTGCATTTGGGTTATAATTTTCTGCTTCTGCATCTGTACAACCAAGAATTGGATCTGGAGTATTATCGCAACTTGTAATAGAGCACAATAATCCCATGAAGAATAATAATAGTATGTGTTTCATTTTAATCATTTTTTACAGTTGAAGGCCCTTTTTGTTCAAGTTTATCAACAAACTCTTGACTACCGAGCCTAAATTTTACTGGTAGTTTTGTTACATCTTCTAAATCAAGTTCCCATTTACAGAAAATCGCCATTTCATTTCTATTAGTACTAAGATTTTGAACGTGCGATTGTTGTAAATGAAATGTTGTTTTATTTAATAGTTCAAGTTTTATACTATCTGTTAAAAAGATAGGGGAGTATTGCCCGGATAAACTGCTACAACATAGCAAGCCAAAACCTATCAAAACACTATGTATTATACTTTGACTTTTTACTTCCGGCATACATTTCAAATTTATAAAATTTTGATTCAATGGGGCCATTCATCATTGTTAATTTCTTGCTTGGTCGCAGGCCTACTCTTTTTAAAGCATCAATATTACCAGATATGATCCAAGCTTGAGAAGAAACAAATTTTTGTTTCAAGGTGTCTCCTATTTTTTTGTATTCTTCAATAATGTCTTCAGATTGTATTCGGACATCATACGGTGGATTAAAGATAAGATGTGCGTGTTGAGTTTCAGGATAGCTGTGAAAGTTTCTAGTCGAAATGTCCGCATAATTTAGGAGACCTGCTTCAGCTAGGTTATATTCTGCTGATTCCACTGCCTTTGGATTGGAATCACTTCCTATTACTCTGAAGTTATCATCATCGATTTGTTTTTCCATTGCTTCAGCTATAACAGTTTCCCATATATCTTGATCAAAGTCTTTCCATCTTTTAAAGGAAAAAGCTCGATGTAATTGTTGTGGAGGGATTTTGTTTTTTTGAAGAATGGCTTCCGCCAAAAATGTACCAGAACCACACATGGGATCAATAAAAGTATCTTTATAATTCCATCCTGAAAGTTTAATGAGACCAGCGGCTAAAACTTCGTTTATAGGAGCTACTGTTGAACTAATTCTGTATCCTCTTTTATGCAATGAATCTCCTGAACTATCAAGGGAAATGGTTAATGCATTTTTGAAAATATGAATATTTACAGATAGATCAGGTTGATCCAAATCTACATCAGGCCTTCTACCTATTCTCGCATTGAATTGATCTACGATCGCATCTTTCGTTTTTAGTTCTACATAATGAGAGTTACTGAAAAACTTTGACTTTACAGCACTTCGTACAGCGATTGTCTGATCAGGTTCAATAAAGTCAGTCCAATTTATTCTTTTTACAGAATAATACAATTGATCTTCATCATGTACTTTGTCAAATCGAATAGGTATAAGTACTCGAAGAGCGAAATAGGATCTAAGATTGATGCTGTAAATCGTTTTTTTTGAAGCTATACCTTTTACAGCACGATTCAGGATTTCTATCTTTTTTACACCTAGATTTTTCAGTTCATCAGCAAGAATGTGTTCCATTCCTGCCATTGTTTTTACTATGATTTCATTATTATGTTTGGATAACACCCACATTAAATTTTTCGACAGGAGCGTGATTAGCAGCTTCTATCCCTTGAGAAATATAAGTTCTAGTTTTTCTTGGATCAATAACTGCATCCACCCATAATCTTGCAGCTGCATAATAAGGAGTAGTTTGGCGATTATACCGTTCTTCAATTTTCTGAATCAACTCTTTTTGATCGTTTTCACTAACTTCTTCACCCTTGGCTTTCATAGAACTTACCTGAATTTGCGCAAGAACTTTAGCAGCTTGAGAACCACCCATGACCGCAACTTTTGCTGACGGCCAAGCAAGAATCAATCTTGGATCGTATGCTTTACCACACATCGCATAGTTGCCAGCTCCATAAGAATTACCTGCAATAATAGTAAATTTAGGTACAGTTGAATTACTAACAGCATTGACTAATTTAGCGCCATCTTTTATAATTCCACCATGCTCGCTTCTTTTACCAACCATAAATCCAGTCACATCGTGAATGAACACCAGAGGAATTTTCTTTTGATTACAATTCATTATAAAACGTGATGCCTTGTCCGCTGAGTCACTGTATATAACTCCACCAAATTGCATTTCACCTTTTGCTGATTTTACAACTTGTCGATTATTCGCAACGATACCTACTGACCAACCATCAATTCGGGCATATGCAGTAATCATGGTTTTACCGTAGTCTTTTTTATAATAGATGAGAGAATCTTTATCGACAATACATTTTAATAACTCAGACATGTCATAAGGCTTGGAACGCTCATCGGGAAGAATACCCGTTATTTGATCCGCTTCATATTCTGGAGCAATAGCTTTAACTTTATCAAAACCGGCCGTATCAGAATGCCCTATTTTGTCCATTAATTTTTTTATGGTATCCAAGCATTCTTTGTCGTCTTTCATCTTATAATCCGTAACTCCGGAAATTTCAGATTGTGTAGTTGCACCTCCTAGTGTTTCTTTATCAACTGTTTCGCCAATAGCTGCTTTTACAAGGTAAGGACCAGCAAGAAATATAGAACCTGTTTTGTCTACAATCAACGATTCATCACTCATAATAGGTAGATAAGCTCCCCCAGCAACGCAACTCCCCATGATGGCTGCAATTTGGATAATTCCTTTACTAGACATCACAGCATTGTTTCTAAATATACGACCAAAGTGTTCTTTGTCAGGGAAAATTTCATCTTGCATAGGTAGAAAAACGCCTGCACTATCTACCAAATAGATAATAGGGATGTTATTTTCCATAGCAATCTCTTGTGCCCTTAAATTCTTTTTACCTGTTATAGGAAACCATGCGCCAGCTTTTACAGAGGCATCATTTGCTACTACAATGCACGTTCTACCGCTAACTTTCCCAATAACGACAACCACTCCACCTGCAGGACAACCGCCATATTCGCTATACATTTCATCCCCTGCGAATGCACCAATTTCAAGTAATTCATCTTCATTGTCGACTAAATAAGCTATGCGCTCTCTTGCCGTCAACTTTCCTTTATCACGTTGTTTTTGTAATTTCTTTTCTCCTCCTCCTTGATAAATTTTTTCTAGTCTAAATCTTAAGTCTGAAATTGCTAATTTATTTGAGTCTTCGTTTAGGTTGTATTGTAAGTTAGTAGCCATAAATTATGAACATTAGATTCTGTCTTGTTGTAACGCTTGAAATCTTAATTAGTTAATAGTAAATGCATAAGGGAAGTAATCAGGATGATGTTCATAAAATCCTTCAAGGATAACTTGCCCTTTTTGTTTTTTAAGAATCTCTAAGAGCTCAGTAACGTTTTCGACTCTTTTCTTATTTATTTTAGTGATGATGTATCCAGGGTCCATATTGGTGCGCCCTATTTTTGAATTTCGATTCACTGATACAACATAAATTCCTTTCTCGCGAACATTTCCTAGTTCTTCGTCACTAAGATCTCTCAACTCAAATCCTAATTCTGTCAAGAACTCATCTTTCCGAATGGCAACAAAATCCGTTGTATTGAGCTGATTTCTTAAAAGAGCTTCAGTTACCGTATATTCTCCTTCTCGAACATATTCTATATTGATAGTGTCGCCTGGTCTGTATCGCCCTACAATTTCCATGAATTGAGATGAAGAACTGAAAGGTATTTCATTAATAGAAGTAATCACATCACCTTTTTTGAGTCCAGCATCATATGCTGCTCCATCTTTATTAACGGAAACTACTACCACACCATTAACAATACTTAATCCAAGCTCTTTGGCTTTTTTGTCTGTTACTTCTATCATACTTATTCCCAGCCATCCTCTTTGTACGACGCCATAATTTCTGAGATCAAATAAGATCTTCTGCGCAAGATTACTGGGTATTGCAAAGCTATATCCTTCGTATTTTCCGGAGTTTGCTATAATAGCAGAATTTACACCTACTACTTCACCTTTCGTATTAATTAATGCCCCTCCACTATTTCCAGGATTTACAGCCGCATCCGTTTGTATAAAACTTTCAATACCTGATTTTTCTAGCATGGAAATATTCCGAGATTTTGCACTTACAATTCCTGCTGTTACAGTAAATTGCAATCCAAAAGGATTTCCTATGGCTAAAACCCATTCACCAACTTCCAGTGAATCTGAATCACTGAATGTAGCATACTCTAAATTATCAGCTTCTATTTTTAATAAAGCAAGATCGTTGGAAGGATCAGCTCCTATTAATTTAGCACTATACTCTCTGTTATTGTCCAATAACACTTCAATTTCACCTGCACCCTCTATTACATGATTATTCGTGGCGATGTAGCCGTCCTGAGAAATGATAATTCCAGATCCGCTAGAAGCTCCTAGAAGTCTTTTCGATTTACTTTTCGGAATGGCCTTTATATAAACTGAAGACTTCTTGCCTATTTTAGATGCATCAACAAAATCAGTAGGTACGATAGAATTTATAGAAGATGTATTTTGTTCAGTATGAACTATATGCACAGGCTGGGTTGTAGGGGCTTGATTGATGTAATATACATCTGGCTCTTCAAAATATTTAAAAATAGCAAAACAAACGCACGCTGTTAAAATTGAACTTAGTAAAATCTTAATGCCTCCTTTCATACTGTAATATTTGTTAAATTTCTACGGTTATCATAATAAATGTAAAGTTTTTTACATTTTTAAATTTTGCTTTAGTGAACTATCCTGGTTTTTGTGTCATTATAAGGAATACAAGAATGTAACGACAAAATGTTACAATTAGTTATAAGAAATGTAAGTAAATATATCACGATTAATTAAACCCAAAACCAATAGTTAAATTCTGTTGTAAGATGAAGCTAGAATGTTATATGAAATGAGATTTTTTATCTAGCACAATCAGAATTAAATAAGTTTGGAGTCATTAGTCTTTGATGAATCAATACCCTATAAGAGTTAGAAGTAAAAGCTGCTATTAACAGAAGTAGCCCATGTAATTGTCATGTATAGACGCGTATACATATGATATACTGACAATACGGAGTTGCCTTGAGTTAAGGCTTGCAGCTAGTTGTATTATATTAAAAAATTGATGCTTTAAGGTATTAATCAAGGAATGTAAATTGTTGAGTCATAGACTTGGCCTGGATACCTATGTCCTTCATTAAGCTAAGAAAATAGCGTGTGATTTAAAAGTAAAGAACAATTCTTAGCGCCGTAAAGCCATCACAAAGTTATTCGTTATGAAAAAGAAATTACTAACTTTTTATTTGGCATTAACCAGCTTTCTACCTTTAATTTTTGGGCAACAGCCCAATTCTTTTCAACTACTCAAAGATGTTGAATTACCTACTCCAAGCTCCATTGAATCTACCACTGCTACTCCAAAGTGGGTCGACTATATGTACGAAAATCCTACTGACCTGGTAGGAATAACTTCGAAATATGAAGCCTATTACGAAAATAACGCACTTGTCAAAAATCAACACACTCAATTTTACAAGCGATTGGTAAGAACGCATTCAAGAATCCCATACCAAGCACAAATGACAACAAGTGCTTTGCAAAACTTCAATCAAAAGTACACCAAAGAAAGAGCTGAATTTATTCAAAAAAATTCGAATCAGTGGACCTCTGTTGGCCCCACAGATATTGATCTTGATGCTACTGTTTCTGGAGCTACTCCTGGAACTGCACATGTGAATGCTTTGGGTTTCTGTTTCGGAGCTGAACAGCACATATTGGCAGCAACAGCAACTGCTGGAGTATGGAAATCATCTGATAATGGCGAATCATGGCATGCTGTTACTTCTGATTTACCGGTAGCTGGTGTGTTTGATGTGGCGTTTAGACCGCATTCCCCAAATGAGCTTTATTTTTCAGCAGGTGCATCTTTTTATAAATCAATAGATGGAGGTGTTTCTTGGTACATTGCAGGTGGTGAATCTATAGCTCAAAACACAGTAGTTTATGAAATACTTCCCAATCCATTAAAAGAAAATGAAATCTTTATTGCAAGCAATAAAGGAGTTCATGTTTCGACAGATAATGGCGAATCTTTTACAAAGACATTTTCAGGAAAAGTAACTGAAATTGAATTGCATCCTACTAATGGTTCTATTCTTTACGCCATAAAGTCTTCGGGAAATCAAACTTTATTTTACAAAAGTGAAGATGGTGGATTGACTTTTCAACACTTTCAAGAAGGATATCCGGCACCGTCGGCAGTTGAAGAACAGAAGAAAACGGTACTTTCGGTCACAGCGTCAGAACCTGATGCAATTTTTGCACTTGCTGTAGGTAAAATGAATAATGGGGATGGTTTAGTCGGTATATACAAAAGCGAAAATCAAGGAGAGAATTGGTCTAGGAAATGCTGTGGAGATACAGACGGAGGATTAGCTTCACTTCAAAATCCTAATATTATGGAATGGAATTGTGAAGGGACTCAAAATGGTGGACAATATTATTACGATTTAGCAATTGCTGTTCATCCTGAAAATAGCAATCACCTGATTACCGGTGGGATCAATTTATGGCAATCACTAGATGGAGGTAACCAGATGGAATGTTTGTCCGAATATATACGATCCAATAATCCTGAAACATATGTTCACGCTGATATTCACGATATTCAATTTGTAAATGGAGCAATATGGGTTGCGAGTGATGGAGGAATTTTCAGATCAATGGATAATGCTTCTTCTTTTCAAAAAAGAATGAACGGAATACATGCAACTGATTTCAAAGCATTTGATTTGTCGTTTTATGATAAAGACATCATGCTTGGAGGCACCTATCATAATGGGACGATGCTAAAAGAAGGCAATACCTATATAGATGGATGGGTTTCTACCAGAAGTGGAGATAATGCTAGAGCCTCAATAAACAGAGGAAATAGTACTTTAATTTATGATCATGCTGGAACGCGCAAATTAACTGGTGATCGATTAGTTGCTCCTAAGAATAGTAATCTATCAAAAAAACCAAATGCAAGCATGATCTTAGGTGAAAGCAGTGAAATCGTTTTTGATCCTCATTGTTATACATCTTTTTATGTTGGAAATGGCGGAAGTTTATATAAGACAGACAACAACGGAATTTCATTTGAAGAACTCGAAGATTTTGGTTCTGGAAAAGTAACAGCGATTGAAGTAAGTACAATTAATCCTGATTTAATTTATTTGGTTTATTATCCTGGATTTAGTGCTATGAAACAAATTAAACGATCTATGGATGGTGGTCAGACATGGACTGATATCACCATTCCACCATCTCTATATAATAATCAAGATACATGGATTACTTATGATATTGCAGTAGGAAGCAGCAAACCGCTTTATATATGGGCTGTTCGTATTCCTTCAACAACTTCGAATCTTGATCTTAGTGGTAACTCCGTGTTTTTTTCTGCAAATGCCGGAGAAACATGGGAGAACATAACGCCTTCAGAAATGGATGATGAGTTTCCTACGAATATTGTGCACCACGAAGGCACTGAGGATAGGATTTATATTGGTACAAGAAGAACTGTTTTTACACATGCTGGCTCCCAATGGGAAATGCTTGCAAGTGGTCTTCCAGCGCATACGTTCTCTACTCGAATCATACCTCATTATCAATCGGGTAAATTAATTAATGCAACACACAGAGGAGTTTTTGAAACAGAATTAACACAAGCAGGTGGAGCAGCAGTTCCTATGGTTAATGTACATCACAGTTCATGTCTACGTGATACGTTTTACTTTATGGATAGAAGTCCAGTAGAATCTAATTACACGAGATTATGGACTTTTGAAGGTAGTGATATCGGAACATCTACTGAAGTTTTTCCTAAAGTAACTTATGCAGAAGCAGGAACATATGCTGTGAAATTGGAAATTTTCACTTCAGAAGGAGATTATGTTTTTGAATCATCAGATTTTATTACAGTGGAGGATGGATGTGCAATTGAACCTACAGCTGGGAATAGTTTGACAACAGGGAATTCTGCTTATGCTAAAGTCGTTCCATTCAACAAATCCTTATCTACTTTTACAGTTTCTGCATGGGTAAAAAGATATGGTCCCATTTACAATGAAGCAGGCGTTGTTGTCCACAGAGATGGTACGAATGGGACTGGATTATTTATTAATTCTTCAGGTTACTTAACGAGCTCATGGGATGAACTCCAATCATCTGTTATATCAGACTTATATGTTCCATATAATAAATGGGCTTACATCGCAATGACAGTCTCAAATGAAGGCATCACGCTTTATGTGAATGAACAAAGTGCCTTTTTTAGTAAAGACATTTCAACCATTGACTTTGAAGATCATTTTCTTATTGGTTCAGATGAATTCGCTATTTCCAATTATTTAACAGGTGTAATTGATGAAGTGAAATTTTACGATCGAGCGCTGACATATGAAGAAATACAACAGAACATGCACCTCACAAGTACAGAAGGAGAAGAAGGTTTGTTTGCTTATTATCAAGTAAATAACGAAGATGGGCTGCTGACAGATCGCACAGGTTCTAATCATGCACACTTAATTTCAAACGCTTCTAGAACATTTTCAATGGCTCCGATAGGTGGTGGTTGTTCCGATAGACTGGAAATATTTGGTCCTGGTACGTATAATTTTGAATGTGCAGGTATAGAACTTACGTTTGAAGAAGGCGACATTACTCCACAAGGCCCACTTTCGATTACTAAGCTTGATGAACTTCCAGGTTTGCCACTTCCAGAAAGTAATCAAATTAGCAATGGATATTGGGTAATGAATAATTATGGCTTTAATCAATCCATTTCAGCACCAAAAAATGTCAGCATTTCTGGTTTTATGGATGGGATTGAAATTTATCAAGAACATCCTGAATTTTTTGAACTATATAAAGTGCCAACCTATTGGGAATATGGATGGGGGGGAAGTGTTGATGAAGCAGATTCTTTGACACTCGAGAATGATGGTACAATTACGTTTCAAACTTTAAATGCATTAAGTTCATCGGGTAAATTCATTGTTGCTGAAAACGGGAATGTTTCATTGAGTGCCTGGGAAGTTTTACTGAATGCAGAATTTTCTCAGGATTACATTGAACTAGATTGGAGTGGATTGGCTCATTATGAAAGGTATGAGTTATTAAAAAGTACGAATGGGAAAGATTTCCATGTGCTTGTGCAAGGAGAGGCTAATTCTCATGTTGCAAGATTTGAAGATTTTGATTTATCCAGTACCATTTTGTATTATAAAATCAGAGTGTATGATGCGGATGAATTATCTCATGATACAGATATTGTATCCGTAAGTGTTCCAAAATTGGATGATGTGAAAATTTTTCCTAACGTTGTTGTAAGTGGCGACGCATTCCAAGTAGATTTAGGGGAGCAAAATGTTGAAAAGTTTAGAATTTATAATATGAATGGTAGATTGATTCAAGAAATAAAGCAGAATGCAAAAATTGAATCCTATACTTTACCTCTTCAAGCTGGTCAATATGCTGTAGAATTTGGAGCAAGCCAAAACACAGAAACTAGATATCTTGTTGTACAATAAATGAAATCAATAGGCTTTACAAAGTACCATGGAACATCAAACGATTTTATCATAATAGATCAAGAGTCTTCATTGACTTTTGATCTTTATGATATAGAGCTCATAAGGAATATGTGCGATCGCAGGACAGGAATAGGAGCAGACGGCTTAATGCTGATTCTCCCCACGAATAGGGAAGATGTAGACTTTGAGATGAAGTATTTTAATGCAGATGGGAAACCTTCCTCGATGTGTGGAAATGGTGGTAGATGTATTGTGAAAGAAGCAGCGAAAAGATCTCTTTTCTTCCAAAGGACTCGCTTTTTATTTAATCAAGATATTTATCTAGCACAATTTGATCCTTCTAGAAATTGGGTGAGTCTAAAAATGCAAGACGTAGAGGATGTAAAACTTTATTCTGAGGATTATGTGCTTGACACTGGAAGTCCTCATTATGTTAGATTTTGTTCTGTTTTTGGGGTAGATGTATTCGAAGAAGGTAAAGCCATTCGATATTCGGAACCCTTTAAGAGGGAAGGAATAAATGTAAATTTTGTCGAACATAAGCATAATGCTTTACATGTGTTGACATATGAAAGAGGTGTAGAAGATGAAACTTATTCTTGTGGAACTGGAGTTGTTGCATCCACTATTGCATGGGCTGTCAAAGAACACATGAAAGATGGAATTTATTCAATAGATATTCACACCAAAGGTGGTAAGTTAGAAGTTAGTTTTGAAAAAAAAGAAGATCGTTTTACGCATATATTTTTAAAAGGACCTGCGATTGAAGTGTTTAAAGGCAGATATAATGCTTGTTGATTTTTGGGCTTTAAGCCCAAAAAAAAGAAAATAATCCTACGCTTATGTTTCTAAGATAGTTCCCAGTTTGTTTTAGCATTTTGTAACTCAGCTTTTGCATGTAAATCGTGCTGGTTAGTAGATATCGCAATGCCATCGTCGAATACTTTTTGGATGTATTCCGAAGGTTTTTCTAATTCGATAGCCACGTGAGCTAAATGATAGTAAACTCCTACGTAGTCTGGATCGTTTTGTACAATAAATTCGTATTCCCTCATGGCATCTTCCCATGCTTCTTCTTTTTCATATTCTTTAGCTAAGGCAAAGTGTAAAAAGGAGTCATTCGGAGAATCCTTTAACATATTTTCTATCTGCTTTTTTCTCATGATCAATTGATTAAGAACTCTTCTATGGTTTCGATGTATCTTTCTACGCCCAAAATAAAGGGCGTGTCACCGTGATTCCCGTTTTCAACTAGAATAGGAGATTTATAAACGGCGGGCGAATTTTCAAAAATAGGTCTTCCATGTGTTTGGAGAGACAAAAAGTCATCATCAAGACCATGTATCCAATATAGGTCTTGATTTACATTTTCTATATCTCTTATATTGTCAACATCTGCATCCGCAAAAAAGCTACCCTTCAAAGAAAGCCCACTTCCATCTTCTGCCATTGCATCAATACTTCCTATGGGTGCTTCTAGAAATAATTTTCTAGGAATCATACCTTGATTTGTATGACAAGCATGGACTGCAGGAATAGAACCAAGAGAAAACCCATAGATAAAGAAATTTTGTTCTTGAACACCTTGATTCATCAACCACTCAATCATTGCTTTAGTATCAGCTTTTAAACTCTCTGTAGTCGTAGAACCCGAAGATTTGCCAAAACCTCTATAATCAAAATTTAATACGCCAATCCCGCTTTTACCAAAGACGTTATACAACATTTTAACACGTTCATGATACACATCCATATTCAATGCATTTCCATGACAATACAGAATAACTGTATCAGTAGACATTGTATTAAGATCACCTAAATAAGCTCCAAAAATCGTTTCTTCGACACCCTCAAAAGTACTTTTTACACTAAATTCATGTAATTCTCCAGGAAGTATGTTGTAGCTTGTGTCAATTCGTAAAGACGTCTCAAAAGCATCATAGAGATATTCTTCGGTAGGAGTAGGATTAAATAGATTAGAACTCAAGTCGAGGCAAGAACTAAAAACCAAGATTCCTACAATAAGAAGTATCATTTTATTCCACATCCTTTTTCTTTTTATATCCAAAAGATCTATGCCCAGAAAGATAAATTCCTTGTGCACCAAGCGAACCTGGTGTAATGTAATTCACAACTGAAAATTCTGTATCAATAATAAAGCCCAAACGCTTATATTCAAGAGCAATATTCCATTTTCCAAGATCAATAGATTGTCCTAGATGTACAGAAGGAACAAAAAATCCAGGATAACCATAATTTGTTCGACCTAATTTATATACGTCGAACCATACTTGAATGCCAGTATATGTTTTCCATTTTCCATATTTCCAGTATGGATTGATGTTTAATTCTGGATACACTCGAATATTAAATTCCCTGAAATCCATAATTCCGTGAATGGCCAAGCCACTACTTACTGATGGGAAAATACCAGAATTTGTTGCGATGTTTTTTCGTGCTCCTACCTCTAGTTGTAGTGTTTTAAACGCTAAAGAAGTAGTATGTAATCCACCATAGATCGTAAGATTTTCTTTATATCCATAACCAGCATAAATACTGGATAAAGGAAGTGCAATGGGTGTTCCTCCAAAAACTAACAAAGGACCGCCAGCATTAACACCTACTGCAAGTTCATCTTTTTCGAGAGGTTCCACAAAACGCGTTGTCGAACAGGAATAAAGGAGGACTAAAAAAACGAAAAAATAAAATTTCATACACTAATTATCTGCAAGATATTAAATTCTTAAACGTTGTAAGGAGTACTAATGGCATTCTGATCATCATCGACGAAGATTTATCGACATGGCGACATCTTCTTCTGTATAAAATGCACATTCTTCAAAATTGGGCGCCCAGAATCTATGAAAGACATTATTGGAGAAACCATACGTTTCAAGAGGCATACCTATGAAATTGAAATCGAATGTGTCATTTGAATTTTTATCGTGATAAAGACTAACACTGTAGGTTCCATTTGGTATGTTATCAAAGGTTACTTTCATAGAATTTCCAGTAACTTTCACAATTTTGTTTTTAAACATTCCTTCTGACGCTAAAAACTCATCACTTTCAATATATAATGCTAATCGCAAATGTCCTTCAGCTGGGAAAATGTCGTGCACCATTATTTCTATACTATTTTGGGCTCGAGCCCAAAAAGAAAAAAAAAGTAAAAAAAGGATTATAAAAATTCGAAACATTTGAAGCTTATTACCTTTATATAAGGGGATGTAAGGGAAAAAGTTTTCATAAAATTCAATATTCTTTGACTCTGAGTCAAAAAACTTATTTAGAGAGACTTAAAATCCTGTATATAAAAGATATATTTGTACGACTTATTAAAATTTAAAAACTAAAGAAACATATGAATGTATTAGTTTGTATTAGTAAAACTCCTGAAACGACTGCGAAGATCAACTTTGTAGAAGGAGGAACAGCTTTTGATTCTGCTGGCGTTAATTACATCATGAATCCATATGATGAATGGTATGCTTTAGTGAGAGCTGTAGAATTAAAGGAGAAGAATGGTGGTGAAGTTACTGTATTTCATGTAGGAGATGCTAGTTCGGATATTGTAATCAGAAAAGCACTTTCTATAGGTGGAGATAAAGCAGTACGGGTAAATGCTGATCCAAAAGACTCTTTTTTCGTTGCAAAGCAAATTGCACAATATTGCAAAGACAATCCTCAAGATATTATCTTTTTTGGTAAAGAAACGATAGACTATAATGGTGCTGAAGTAGGAAGTATGGCAAGTGAAATGCTTGATATTCCATTCATATCTTTTGCTTCCAAACTTGAAGAGAATGGAGAATCTTTTATTGCAGAAAGAGACATAGAAGGTGGGGTACAATCAGTAGAAGTACGTGCACCTTTTGCAATTTCTTCTGCAAAAGGAATAGCTGAACAACGTATTCCCAATATGAAATCAATCATGATGTCGAAAAGAAAACCAGTCGCTGTGATTGAACCTGTTGAAAGCGAAACTTTAGTTGAAATAACCCATTATGAAACACCTCCACCTAAGTCGGGTGTGAAACTATTCGAAATGGAGAACTTAGAAGAGTTGGTTCGAATATTGAGAGATGAAGAAAAGGTGATTTAATAATAATAAAAAGAAAAAATATGTCTGTTTTAGTATTTGCAGAAAATTTAAAAGGAGTGTGCAAGAAATCATCTTTCGAAGCACTTACATATAGTAGAATGTTAGCGGATAAATTGGGTGTAGGAATGTCAGCTGTAACCATAGGAACCGTTTCAAATATTGAGGAATTAGCTTCTTATGGCGCGGATAAAATTTATCAAATTAATAAAAGTGAGGTAACTCCATTTGATAGTAAACAGTTTGCTAAAGCAATAGCGGACTTGGCTCAATCAATAGGTGCGACAACAATAGTTGCTTCTCATTCTTCTCAAGGAAAATCAATTGCTGGACGTTTAGCTGTTCGTATGAATGCTGGATTGGTAACTGCAGTTAACTCCTTGCCTCAGGAAGGAAGCGACTTTATCGTAAGACGATCTTTATTTAGTGGTAAAGCGCTTGCTGACTACAAAGTTAATTCCACAAATAAAGTTATAACCGTAATAGGAAATACTGTCCCACCAGCAAAATCAGATAGTGTAAGTGATATTGTAGATGCAGAGGTTACATTAGGTGCGGCATCAATTAATGTATTGGAAACCAAAACAGTTGATGGTGAAATTCCATTACCAGAAGCAGAATTAGTTGTTAGTGCAGGTCGAGGTATGAAAGGACCAGAAAACTGGGGTATCATCGAAGACCTGGCACAAACTATGGGTGCAACGACTGCTTGTTCAAGACCAGTTGCAGATGCAGACTGGAGACCTCATCATGAACACGTAGGTCAAACCGGTGTAGCTATACGTCCTAATTTATATATCGCAATAGGTATCTCAGGTGCAATTCAGCATTTGGCAGGTGTGAATAACAGTAAAGTCATTGTTGTTATTAATAAAGATCCTGAAGCGCCTTTCTTTAAAGCGGCTGATTATGGAATTGTTGCGGATCTTTTCGATGCAGTTCCTAAATTAAATGAAGCATTTAAAAATGTTTTAGCAAGTTAGATCGATTTGTTTATTTCATGCACTTTTAACAAAGTCATTAAACAAAAAAAGAAAAACTCCATTACCATGTATGATATTTTGGTAATGGAGTTTTTCTTTTTATTCATTATAAATTTTTCTATATTTACTATGGATAAAATTATCTTCGTGCCTGAAAATTTAAATGACTCATGAAGGGTCGTCATATATCTAAAATCGCAAATGAAGAAAGTAGAACTTGATATAGTTGCCTTGTCCCATAGTGTGACAAATTCCCATAATTATGCTGTTGTACTAGGTGAAGCAAATGGAAATAGAAGATTGCCTATAATTATAGGAGGTTTCGAAGCACAAGCAATTGCTGTTGCAATGGAAAAAATGGCTCCCAATCGCCCGCTCACTCATGACCTTTTCAGAAATACACTAGACGCTTTTCAAATTACCTTAAAAGAAATCGTCATTAACAACTTGCTTGACGGAATATTTTATGCAAGAATGGTGTGTATGAAGGATGGTGAATTATATGAAATTGATTCAAGAACTAGTGATGCAATCGCAATGGCTGTTCGTTTCGAATGCCCTATTTATACATATGAATTCATAATGGAACAAGCTGGCGTTGTATTGGATGAACAAGAAGCAGCTCAACAAAGTAAAACCATTCGGAAAAAGTCATCGCAAAAGAAAGCCGAAGAAGCTTCCATTGAAACAATGAGCGTTGAAAATCTAGAAAAATTACTTGCAAAAGTACTTTCAAATGAGGATTATGAAAAAGCGGCGAAAATAAGGGATGAGCTCAACAATAGAAAAGGCATAGATTCAGGTCAATCATAATGGATTCCATCAATTTAGTTTCAGATACCGTAACAGTTCCTTGCGATAACATGCGAGCCTTCATGGCTCAGGCTCCAGTAGGAGATGATGTTTTTAGTGAAGATCCCACTGTAAATGAACTCCAGTCTTATGCTGCTCAATTGTTTAATAAAGAGGCAGCATTGTTTTGTCCCTCAGGAACA
This sequence comes from Saprospiraceae bacterium, assembly GCA_020627825.1. Lineage (GTDB taxonomy): Bacteria > Bacteroidota > Bacteroidia > Chitinophagales > Saprospiraceae > JAHDFB01. Next base: position 7,332 of record JAHDGD010000027.1, on the reverse strand, counting down.
ATGACAAATCAATTAGCAATTAAATGTCATACCCAGGCACTGGATGATATGATATGCGATTATTCTAGCCATGTTTATCAATATGAAACAAGCGGTTATGCATATCATAGTAGAGTAGGAGTTAGTTTGATTCATGGGCAACATGGAAAAATTTCAGTAGAACAAGTAAAGCAAGCTGTAAGACCAGATTTTGATTGGCTACCAAATTCAAGACTTGTTGTACTTGAAAATTCTTGCAATAAAGCTGGAGGATCGTATTACACTCTTGATGAAATAAGACCTATTACTCAATATACACAAAAGCAAGGATTAGCATTACATCTTGATGGTGCGAGGTTATTCAATGTATTAGTAGAGACTAATGAATCTACAAAAGAAGTAGGAGAACAATTTGATAGCATCAGTATATGTTTATCCAAAGGCCTAGGAGCTCCAGTTGGCTCTCTTCTTATTGGTGATAAAGCCTTTATTAAAAAGGCAAGGAAATTTCGAAAAGTTATGGGAGGAGGTATGCGACAAGCTGGAATTATAGCAGCTGGAGGTTTGTATGCTTTACGACATAACATCGAACGTCTGAAAATTGATAATGATCGAGCAAAAAAAATAGGTCATGTACTTGCCCAACAGCCATATGTTTCTTCAGTTGCTCCAGTCCATACCAATATTATTGTTTTTGATCTGCAGGGGATAGATTCTGCCGATTTTATTAAGCAACTGAATGCCCATGATATTTATGCGAAACCAATTAGTGGTGAAACGATGCGTTTTGTTACGCACAAAGACCAGTCTGATGATATGATCAATCGTTTATTGGACGTCCTTGAACATCGAATTTCTTTAAATGGTTAGAACGTATCTCCTTTGTTATTGGAAATAAAGAATTCAGTTTCTGGATACAATGTTCTTACTTCAATTGAAAAATCCAATAAATCTTGGTAAACCTGATCGTAAGCCACTTCATTAATCACTTTAAATGATGCACCTTGTTCGTATTTTTTGAAATTTTCAGGATTCGTTACCGTGTATTTATCTTCATTTTTTTCGAAATAACCATAATTTCCGTATTCAAGATTGTCAAATGAATAGGCGTTAAATTTCTCTACAAACAAATTCTTTAATTCATTGAAAGGTAAAGTATTACTATTAGAAGCTCCCATCCATATTACAATGCCAGATGGAATTATGAGTTCCTTTTGAGGAAAAGAAAAGAAATCTACTTCTTGATGATCCATCGTAAATATATCGCCTTGCTTCGTAAAAGAAATAGTCGATTGTAAATCATTTGTGAATTCTATTTGAACATCGAAGTTGTCTTTCTTTTCAAAAGATTCAATGGAAATTAATTTTTGATCTAAGCCAATACAATTAGATGGTGTAATAATTCCTTGAACTTGTAACGTAACTTTGCTTTTAAATTCGCGAACTTGAGTTTCAATAAAAGATTGTTCACAATATCTACTCTCTTTTGTCGAAATGAAAAACTTTAACTGATCCGAATTTTTGTAGTCAGGTAAAATGGTTACGTCTATTTCATTTGAAATATTTATAATTCTATTGGAGTTTTCAAACTCATTGAAACTACAAGACTGTATAGTACATAATAGTCCTAAACATGCAAGAAAATTAAATAGTATCGTTTTATTAAATTTCATTCAATTTTAAATAAAGTGTCTTGATAAGTATTTCAATAAAATCATCGAAACCTTAGATTATGATTGAAACGCGCAGAAAATTAAAAACGTTGTGTCCATTCTTTAATTTTATTAAGAATAATAGCTTGCAAGTGATTGAATTGTATGTTCTTGATCGTCCATAGATCATTTATTCGATTAATCTTGTGTGGTCTTATTAACTAAAAACACTAATAATTGTCTTTATGAACTGAGATTTAAGGCTAAACGAATCATATAAAATCTTTACTTTTATAGGTGTAAAATGATAGTTATGAAACGAATGTTACTTCTCTTTATAGGGTTATTATGGAGTTTTTTGGGTTTAACCCAAATTGATTACCCTGTTTCTTGCCATGGAGAGTTTGCAGAATACAAGGTTGCTCCTGGATTTGTTCCTATGGCGCCAGTTGATACGGATGGTGTAAGGAGTGACACTTTTGATGTGTTGCATTATACTATTTTTGCAGATCTTACTGCTCCACCATATCTTACTGCACATACGACTGTTTCTCTAGAGCCAAAGATGGAAGATGTTCAACAAGTTACGTTTGATCTTTTGGACCTTCAAGTTGATAGTGTTTTTGTAAATGGAGTAGCATCAACATTTATTAATGATGGATTTCAAGTTTATGTGGACATTGCTGAATCTTTTGGTATTGGTGAAGAATTTAAAGTGGATGTGTACTATCAAGGGAATCCTACACGAGATGATTCGGGATTTGGCGGTTTGGTTACAGAACAAGGCTATATTTATAATTTAGGAATAGGCATCGCAGCGAATCCACATAATTTTGGAAGAGGGTGGTTTCCATGTTTTGATAATTTTAAGGAGCGTTCTACCTATGAAATAAGCATGAAACATAGTGCCACTTTAAATGCTCATGCTGTAGGAACAGAAATCGGAATAGTAGATAATGGTGATGGAACAAAAACTACGACATATGCAATGGAGCAAGAGATTACTACTTACCAAACAAGTATTGCTATAGCAAATTACCATACTATGTGGAGCACACATAATGGGCAGTATGGTCCTGTAGATATAAAGTTGATGGCAAAGCCTGAAGATAGTACGGCAATGAAAGGTTCTATGGGAAATTTACCCGCAGCAATAGATTGTATGGAAGACTGGTTTGGTCCATATGTATGGGAGCGAGTAGGGTACGTAGCCACGACCGTGGGTGCTATGGAACATCCTACTCATATTGCTTATCCGATCAGTTCAATTAATGGAAATGCGGAAAGTAACAATAGATTAATGGCACATGAGTTAGCCCATAATTGGTTTGGAAATCTAATTACATTGAGTACGGAAAGAGATATGTGGATTAAAGAAGGGCCATCGGAATATGGTGCACATCTTACTACTGAATGTTTATATGGGAAAGAAGATTTTCTTGAACAAGTTCGTGCTAATCATTTTGATGTATTACAAAATGCACATCGAGACGATGAAATCTTCCGCCCATTATCCAATATGCCAAATGAATTTACATATGGTACGCATACCTATAGAAAAGGAGCTAGTGTTATTCACAATTTGAGAGGGTACCTAGGGGATACTTTATTTAGTGTGGGAATGAGATCCATATTAGAAAACTTTGCTTATAGTCATTTGGATGCACATCAATTTAGAGATCAATTGACCGAATCTACTGGAATGGACATGCAACCTTTTTTTGATGCTTGGGTTTTTAATCCAGGATTTTCAGTTTTTGTAGAGGATTCTGTAGTTAGTGAAGAAATAGGAGGAGGGCTTTATGAAACTTCAGTGTATGTTCAACAAAAGCTTTATGGAACGGACTCTTTTCATGGATTAACACCTTTGACAATTCATTTGTATGGGTATAACAATGAAGTAAGTGAGCAATTAGTGGAAGTGTCAGGTCAATATACAGTGCTTGATTTAGAAACAGATTTTGAAGTAAAACGAGTTGTGTTTAATAAAGATAATACATTAAACCAAGCAAGGACAGCAGATGAAATGATAATTACAGAAGAAGGAATCAACTTTTTTAGTTTGGTTGATGTAAATGCATTCGAAGTAGAAGCATTAACAGATGATTTAAATATTCGTATAGAGCACATATATGGAAAACCAGAAGATCATATTGTTGCTGGAGATCTCGAGATTAATGAAAATCATTACTGGAGAATCATAGGTGATTTTCCTGGGGACTATAAGATCAATCTGAGGTTTCCATACGATGGTAAGTCTACTTATGGGCTTGATTACCCACTTGCAACCGTAAGCGAAGATTCTATTTTGCTTTTTTACAGAACGGATCCTTCACAACTTTGGGAGCCTATTGCTGCCGATTTGAAGATATTGATTCCTATTGATGGAAAAGGCTCTCTTGAAGTAGAAAATGTGCAACCTGGTGAATATGCCATAGGAAAAGGTGTTTATGATGTAAGTAGTGCAGAAATAGAAGAAACGATAAACCTAGAAGTGTATCCTAATCCAAGTTCTGATGAACTTTTTATAGATTTTGGAAGTTCGTTTAAGGGAATTATTAGCTTTATGGACTTACAAGGCAGACAACTTTTTCAACATGTTGTAAGGAATGAAAGGAATGTTCAATTGAATACGAGTACAATTCCTGCTGGCCAATATTTTGTTGAAGTAATGAATCAAAATAACACCAAAAAATCGGTTCATAAAGTGATTATTATCAAATAAGTAAAGATAGATCTATTAATCTCAACAAGTTACTCTTATTTTTTATTCTGATCCTTATTTTAGGTATTGGGGGGTATGCATATTGGGTTCTGCGTGGGGATGAAATAATAGAAAATGTTCTTCAATCGAAAATAGAAGAACTCGATTTTCCTAGTGATTCCATTACGGTTGATTATGAAAAAGGAGAGATGATCATTTATAATGCAAAATTAGATGAATTCATTTCTCAAGATCAATCTACCAATCAATTTATTCAGGCTCCAAAAATAGTTTTCAAAGGGATAGAATGGATGAAAGTAAATGCTACGAAGTCATTATCTGCTGATTCCATTTTCATAATATTGGATAGTTTACAACTGGATTACAGTCTATTTAATGACAAGCAAATCCCATCAATGGATGCATTGAATCGTATAAAAAGCGATTTTGTTTCAATTAGCGTAGGGAAAACAAAAGTTTCTCATATCGTTGATATCGATAGATTTAATTGTGATGCATTGAATGTAATCATGAAAGATGTTGATTTTTCTTTCAAATCAAACAGATTTGATTATCAAAATCCTACAATAGAAATATTGAATGCTTTTACTTCATATGAAGGATTTGATGTGAATGCTGTAGAAATTGTTGCAAACGAAGAAAAAATCACGCTTAAGGAAGGAAGTGTAGCATTTAAAAATACAGTTAACACAGTTATATTTTCAGAAGTTCAAGCCGAGCTTGATATAATGAGGCTTGATGTGAATAAAGTAATTAATCGTCTAATGGTTAAAGCTTCGTATTTGAAAATTCAAGAGGATTTTCTAACTGATCAAAGAGGTTCAGAACTTGAAGGCCTGCTAAAAAAATCTACAATTGACGTTGATAAAATAGATGTATTGTACGCTGGATCTACAAAAAAGAAAATTGAATTAGGAAAATGTTATATGGAAGTGAATGACCTCAATCTTGCAAGATTAAGCGATTTTTCTCTTTCCTCAAATACCTTTAAAGTAGGAAAGATGATCTATCATGATTTAAATGAGTTTACGGTTCAAACAGGCGCAATAAGAGTAAACTCGCGTGATATCAAGATTGAGGATTTGGACCTTCGTTCAAGAATGACCCGACAACAGTTAACTGTGGGGCGTCACAAAAAAAACACCTTATATCAAATCGCTATTGGCAATATTGTATTAAATAGCGATGTGATACAGACATACCGAAAGAAAGAAGTTATACAAGCTGATCATCTATCACTAAATAGATTAAATGCTGTTATATACACAGATAATAATGTCGTTTTAGAACCTCGACCCCGGAAAGTTATTAGTCAATTTTTTAAAGACATGGCACTCAAAATCAATATTCCATTGGTTGACATAAAGAATGCCTCCATTTCGTACGATCTTAGAGCTGAGAGAAGGACAGATTACGGAAATATCTTTGTGAAAAATATAAATGGCACCATTCAGAACTTTTGCAATATTCCTTCTGACTTAGCGCAAAAACCAATTATGAAAACAAGTTTTGAAGGATTGTTAATGGGCAATGCACCATATGCTTCTTTTATTGATTTTAATATGGTTGACGCGCAAAATTCTTACACTTATAAAGGGAAGTTAACAGATGTACATTTTGAAGATGTGAATCGAATGCTGGAAGATCTTACAGCGGTACGAGTGAAAAGAGGAGAATTTGATGAATTGATTTATGACGTAAAGGCGAATAAATATAGATCGGACGGAACACTAGAGTTCTATTATAAAGGGCTAAAATTAAAGTATGTTGAAGAACGAACTACAGGTATTCCTGATCCTTTTCATAGAATAGTAAACACACTTTTATTAAGACAAAACAACAGACGTGATCGAGATCCCAAAATTGCTAAAGTTAGTACTAGACATTTGCCAGAACACACCACTATTCGATGTATTTGGGAAGGGATTTTCAATGGTTTACAATATTCGCTTTTACCAAAGGTTCCAAAACCATTAAAACGTTTTGCAAATTAGAATCGGTTATATTCTTTAAAGGCTTGATTCAACATCTTGTGGTCTAGTTTTCCATTGTTTATCTTCAAATGGTCTAGAATAATGACAGATTTTTCAATGCGTTTGTCTGAATTTTTAACTTTAGCAACTAGATAAATCAGGTTTCTTATTTTTCCTGGTGTAAGACTTTCTAGAAGTGCTTTTCCTTCAGGGTCTTCGCTTAAAACCTCCTCAAATTCAGGAGGTAAAGGCATGCCATATTTACTGGTATCTGGAACCATAGAAACTTTTACTTGATCACCATGAACGATTTTGTATTTTTTAGTTCTTGCTTTATTAATCAATATAAGATATATCCCTTTTTCAATAGGTACAGGAGTGCCAGGATAACCTTCTTGGTCATTGATTTGAACTATAAAACGTTTGTTTTCTAGTTTTTTGACTTCTTCCATCACGGAAGCAGGCACGATTACACCATTATAACCTAAAGATGAGTTTGTTACTATAAATTCTCCTTCAAATAAAAACATGATTGCATGGATTGTAGGTCGACGGTTACCTCTAAGATACTAGATTTTTTTAAGTACTGTTTAATACCATCTAAATTCTAAATTGTGACATAAATTCTTCTTTGATTAACGTGAATCCCAGTTGAATTGCCAATCTTAAAAAAAGAGCTAACACATGTAAAATGACGAATAGTGTTTAGTAAGCATTTGTTAAAAAGGTTTATTTTAGACGCTATTAAGTAAGCTTTGTGTTATTTCTTTTGCCTTGATGCAAAAGAAACAAAAAATCAAGGCTGTAACACCAATTTAATTTCTAAATACCGTATAATATTTTGTGATTTAATTTTTCTAGTTCGAGTTAAAAAACGTAGTCATAACCGTAGTTATGGCGAGGCTTTTCTAACGAAGAAATTGAGAAATTAAATAAAAAGATATGCGTTATTTAGGAATTAATTTGGTGTCAATCATCAATTGCTAAAATGCCTGTATTTTGT
>JAHDGD010000026.1 GCA_020627825.1 Saprospiraceae bacterium | reverse complement strand
GGGATTCACGTTAAGATAAACTATCATTCCTCCACCGTCATTTATAGGATAAGTGCTAAGGTATTCTTCATACGATTGAATGAGGTTCTCAGTTTCCATTTTAAGAGCCCCAGTGCCTTTTCCGTGAATGATCGTTACCTTGGGACATTTCAAATGAATAGCTTTCTCCATAAATTCCTTTAGTTTGCGAATCTGAAATTCAATAATAGCAACAGGGAGGTCATATTGTTTAGAAGGTTGCAATTTATCCATGTGAAGGTCAATGGAAGGATTAAAAGATTGTTGTTGCTGGATTAAAGAAGGCGAATTTTTATGTGTTTCTTCTGTCAACTCATCTAAAAGAACATTATCAGAAGCAGGGGGAGCAAGAGCTATATTATCAATGGATGTACGTATGATAGATCCATTTACTTTTACACGGATTTTTCCATTTTTAAACCCTTGGAAAAATCCTTTGCGGTTACTTTTTAATAGTACAACTTCGTCTCCTATCCACAATTCATTGAGGTCAATTCTATTCACTTCCTAGTAAATTAACTGTTTTCTTCAAGTTCATCATGTGGGATAACGACTCGAATCGTTTCTATTCGTGTATCACCTTCTTTTTCAATCGTAAATAAAACTCCATCAAGTTCTATTTCATCTCCTTGTTCAGGAATATTACCTGCAGTCATAACAATATAACCAGATAGTGTGTGGTATTCTCCGGAAGGAATATTCAAGTTTTCATACTTTTCATTGATATAATCTAACTCTACTCTTCCAGAAAAAATAAATTCATGCGGAGAGATCATGAATTCAAGTAATTCTTCTTTATCGTGTTCATCTTCGATTTCTCCAAAAATTTCTTCCAAAATATCTTCTAAAGTAATGATCCCTTCTGTTCCTCCAAATTCATTGACAACACAAGCCATATTGATATTCCCTTTTACAAATTTATAAAGCAAGTCTTGAACATTCATTGCTTCAGGAACATAGTCAATCTCCATGAGTATAGAGGAGATTGATTTAGGCGATTTCATCAATTGGAGATGGTGAACATACCCTATAATATTTTCTATACCACCGTCAGCAACAAGTAAACGAGAATGTTTAGCTTCAACAAATGCATCTTTCAATTGGCCTATAGAATCTGACTTCTCTATAAAAATCATTTCATTTCTAGGAATCATACAATCCCTTACTCTGATATCCTTCAAGTTCAGCGCATTCTTGAACAATTCTGTTTCTATTTCATCGTCTTCATTGTTTATAGATGTATCTATAAAATGCTCTAAATCAAGTCGCGTAATAGGGTCATTAACTTGCTCTATAGGTGCACGCAATATATACTTTAAAACAAAAGACGACGTCTTCGTCATAAACCATGTAGGAATACTTAGTAAAACTTTAAAAATTGCAAGTGGATAAGTCATGACATTAATAAAACTATTTGCAAATATTCGTGCAATTGTTTTAGGTAGAAATTCACCTAGTAATAATACAATGACGGTAATGATTAAAGTTGATAATAGAAGTAAAAAAATACCGCTACCTGTAAAAGGTTCCAGTTGAGGATACAATAACTGGGTCATTAAACTGGTAAAAATTACAAGTGCAATATTGTTTCCTACCAACATAGTACCTAAAAAGTTACCATGGTTGTCATAAAACTTTGTTAGGATACGAGATTTCCTTGATCCTTTTTTCTTCTGAATTTCAATCGCCAATTTATTTGCAGAAATAAATGCAATTTCAGAAGCAGAAAATAAAGCAGATAATAACAAAAACAAAAGAGCCCAAAGGATCACAATACTTAAATTTTATGTAAAAATACGCATTACTTACGAATCATTTAAACGCTTAAAAAGAACAATAATAAGCACAAAAAAAGGCTCTTAGCATATGAAAACGTACTAAGAGCCTTTATCTTTAGCTTAATAGAATATATTACATTCCAAATTCCATCCTCTTATCCTTTATATCTGCTTGTTCTTTTAAAGCATTTAAAAGTTGGTAATTTACATTTTGACGAGCTTTGATATTCTCTGATTGCTTTGCAAAAATTTGATTTCCAGTACTGTTCACTTGTTTTCTCAATACTTTAATCATGTAAACACCTCCTGAACCTACTATAGGTTCCGATACACTTCCTTCGCCTGTAGAAATGATAGATGCAACAACTTTCGGCTCAGAACCAATATTTTGAATAATTCCTGATCCTGTTCTCACATCATTCACCTGTCCATAAGCAGCTTGCGCCATGTTAGCTTGAATCTCATCTATTGACTTTCCTTTCATCATCTCAGCAATTTTCATTGCCTTAGCATATTCCATTACTTGTGGTGTGATACTGCTTTTCACATCCGCTAAATTTGCCATCCCTTTTTTCGTTTTAGCTTGTAGTGCTGGAACTACTAAATTAGTTTCGTAACCAAACTGTGGATCCCTGAAAGAGAACATATCCGCAGAAACATCACCTACTGAAGTTTCGTCTTTGAAGGCCCATGATACAACATTACGCGCATCATCACTATATCCAAATTCTTCAAATTCATAATCTCCTTTTTTCAAAACTTTAGATGTAGCTATAGATGCTTCTGGATAATTTGCAATATTATTTCTCGCGTTTTCTAAACTCCGATTATCGGCAATAAATTGACTTGCTCTAGAAGTAATAGTGTTTACCGTTGCGTTACTCGGTTCTATCAATTCATTAATAAAGGCAACTTTATACTTAGGATCTTGATTATCAAAAACTCTTTCGTCAACTCGAATTAAGTGCACTCCATTTGGAGATTCTACTAGATAAATATTTCCAACTTTTCCTGAGAAGAATGCTACTTGATTAATAGAAGGAAAGAATGTTCCTTGTGTGATTTTTCCTAAATCTCCTCCATTAGCAGCATTTGTTTGATCTTGACTATTAGCCAGTGCCATAGAATCCCATTCTACTCGTCCAGCTTCTATTTCTGTTTTTATACTATCCAATAAGTCGATCGCAATTGCTCTTCCAGTTTGATCATCTTGTCCTACATTTCTGTAGATGTGGCTCAATCCTACTGAATCAGCAACAACTTTTTTATCAATCAATTTTAAAGCAGTAAAATATCTTTCATTTACAGTGGGTTCAGTTACCTGACCTACTTCCATTTGCGGAACAATTGTTTGAAACGCATCAGGAATATCATCTGTTTTAAAATACACATTGATGTAATTTCCATTATTTCGAAGCGCAAAAGTTGAATCCTCTGTTGTTGTTCTAAATTCTGCTATTTCTTTAGACAATTCAGCACGTAAGTCAGCTGAATCTTTTGCTGTTGTTATAATATTGAAATTGAAATACTCTACAACTCTACCTTCTTCTTTGCTATTAAATTCTGCTGAGTTGTTGTCCATGTAAGCTTTATAATCAGAATCCGACAAAGAAATTGCAGAATCATCCAGCTCAATTGTAGGAACTTTTACGTACTCAATATCAGCAACTATAGAATTTGTTTTTGTAAGCTCATCAGCCATCCACGAAGGAGTATAAATTCCTTTAGTAACTAGAGTACCTAGTTTATTCTGAACTTCTACTGATTCTACTTCCTTAGATTTTCTTTCAAATAGATCCTCATATCTTTCGTCATCTTTTGCTAATTGTAATTGTTGAAAGTCAACTTGACCTGTTCTTCTATCTCTAAACAACTGTTGCATTACTGGAGACAACTTAGAACCAAACATTAAATCCTCCATTTCTTCCTCGCCAACCCCTAGACCTAGAGCTTCTTGCTCTTTACTGATTAATGTTCTTGTAACTAAATCATCAAAAACTTTACTTCTCAAAGCATTTCCCGTAAGCCCTGAAGTATTGCTTTCAGAACTTTCCAATGCTTGATATTGCTGAGCTGTTATTTTCTCTCCATTCACTGAAAATGCAGTTGCTTGTGCGCCTGCTCCACCTCCTGGTCCTTGTGAATCCATGAACATGAATGCTACTAGAGCTACACCAAGTAGAACAAATACAAACCACATATTCTTTCTGATCGTACCTATTAATGCCATTTATACTTTTGATTTAATATTATACAAGTAAAAGTTGCAACAAATTTTCTAAAGCGCTACTTTTTAGTAAATAATTAAGCCTCAGTTTGTTGCTCTCAAAAAAAGATTGCAAAGGTAGCTTTCTTTATTGAAAAAACCACACTATTTTGCTAGAATATTAGCTCCTTACCATAAGAATACAACACAATATTAGGGATAAGCAATTCATCTTACTTTTTGGGTTCAACCCAAAAATGCCTTAAACCCAATGATTATCTCAAACTAATTCTTAATTTGTTGTTGCATATCCTCTAGTTGAGTAATGCCTTCATTTGGTTATAACGCGAAACATTTGTTTCACTTCCTTTACAGTTAAGAGTCGTTTCCAACGTTGCCATATTCTCTACTCGATTATCAGGAGATGGATGTGTACTCAAAAATTCGGGAGGCGAAGGTTGATCTGCTAGTTTCTGAAAAAAACCAGCTGCTCCATCACTATTATACGATGAATTACATAAATATTTTACAGAATATTCATCCGCTTCTCGTTCATTGGAACGACTGAATTTAAGTCCAGCTAATTGTCCAAGAATTTGTTCCACTGCATCCCGTTGTCCCAGCACTGCATCTAATAGCATCGATAAACCGAGTGACTTCGTCAATTGTCTTGTACTATGACGTCTATCAGAATGGGCCATCTCATGTCCTAGAACCCCTATTAATTGATCTTCACTGTCTAGAAACTTGATCAAGCCTGTGTAGATATAGATGTATCCTCCTGGAGTTGCAAATGCATTTAATGTTTTGTCATCATCAATAATGCTAATTTCCCATGCAAATTCTGTTCTATATTTGATCTGTCCTGAATTTAAAATCGTAGATTTTAATTGTTCTATATAAGCGTAAATTTTCTGATTACTTGCTTTAGGAAGTATGGGGAAATCCTTCGGATTGGACGCAATTTCTTGTTGAACTTGTTTTCCCAGTTCAATATCTTGCGTATATGCAAATACATTAACATTCGATACAGCCTCAGAACCAGAATTATATGTCTTTTTTAGAAATTCGCAGGAAATCAATACAAGTGAACTCATAATAATAAATAAAGCAATCTTTTTACTCATGAATTATATTTTTAGCAGTTAAAACGAGAGAGTTTCTGTATATAGTATGTCTTTTGCTTGTCTAAGATATGTACCTAATATGACATCTTCTTCTACATAAGGAATTGTATTACGCACTGTATCGTGCAACTCTTTTAACGTGCTATTCAATTTTTCAGTTCCTCTGAAATCAGCAGCTTGACAAGCAGTGACCAACTCTATTCCTAGGATCTGATACAGATTATGCACCACTTTATACAGTTTGCGTCCAGCATTTGCCGCCATACTTACATGATCTTCTTGCCCTTTACTTGAGGTAATCGAATCAATACTTGATGGCGTACATAACTGTTTATTTTCACTTACAATTGCAGCTGCCGTATATTGAGCAATCATAAAGCCTGAGTTAAGTCCAGATTTTTCAGCGAGGTAACTAGGTAAGTTTCTTTTTCCATCAATCAGATTATATATTCTTCTTTCTGAAATACTACCTAGTTCTGCAAGTGCAATCGCTAAGAAATCAGCTGCCAATGCTATAGGCTGAGCATGAAAATTTCCTCCGCTCATTACAGCATCCGTATCGCTAAATACCAATGGATTATCTGTAACGGCATTGATTTCATTCAGCATAATACGATGAGCGTATTGAAGTGTATCATACGAAGCACCATGTACCTGAGGAGCGCAACGAAAAGCATATGGATCTTGTACATATTGCACATTTTGGGCCTTGAGCCCTATTCCTTTTAATGCTATTAAAATTTGTTCTGCAGCTAGAATTTGACCCTCTTGTCTTCTGATTGCATGAATTCTGTTATCCAAAGGATCAAGCCCACAATCATAACTAAAATAGGACAAGGCCGTTATAAGGTTTGCCCATTTGAAAAGTCGCTGACCATGATACACAGCGTAGCTTAAATAGGCTGTTGAAAATTGTGTGCCGTTCAATAAAGCCAAGCCTTCCTTGCCATGTAAAGCAATAGGATGTATGTTTTTTTGGGTCAGGGCCCAAAGGGCATCCACTTTCTTACCTTCATAGTGCGCTTTTCCTTCACCCATCAAACTTAAAGCCATGTGAGACAATGGTGCTAAATCTCCACTTGCTCCGAGACTTCCTTGCTGAAACATTTCTGGTGCTATATCTGCATTGAATACCTTAACCATATGATGTAAAAGATCATACCGGATACCAGAATTAGCTAAGGATAAGTTCTTAATCTTCAATGCCTGAATAAGCCGAATGATCTCTATAGGAACTTCTTCTCCCGTTCCACAAGCATGAGAACGAACAAGATTAATTTGCAATTGATGCAAGGATTCTTTGGGTATGGCCACATCACATAAAGAACCAAATCCTGTGTTTATACCATAAATAGGTGCACGAGCTGATTCAACCTTTTCTTCTAGAAATCTTCTATTGTGTTCAATAGGTGCTTTAATTTCAGGATGAACTTCTATTTTTGAGCCCTTAAGAATTGCTTTAATTGTTTGCAAATTCCAGTCTTGAGTAGAGAGAGAAACCATGCTTACTTTTGATATTATGTTTGATGTCGCGAAGATAATTTATTGAGTAGACAAAAGAGTCATTTTATTACGATTTGATCGCTGACTCTTGAATTTATGACATCATGAACCATAGGATATTTGGGAATGAAACAAAACAACTGGTTTTTAAAGTTTAATCAACTCATAGTCATACGAAATTGTACGTTAAACAATCGTTAAACATTTGCTGAAAAAAACGCTATATTATTGTACTAATCGTTTAATTTTCAGTAATTTAAATGCGGTATAATTGTTTTAACTTATATATGAGAATGAAACTATTATGCTGTATTTTTAGTCACATGTACAGAGGCTTTAATTAAAATAGTAGATTTGCCTCCTCAATAGCATTTTTAACTGGTGTGGGATAAATAAAGTTTTGAATACACCTCATAAAACACAGGAATTATGAAAAGGAGATTTTTAACTTTCGTTTTACTACTTGTAGGATTCTTAGGAACATCATTAACTGCCCAGCGTGTTGCGGTTGTCGACGTAAATGCCTTATTAAATGAGATGCCAGAATACAAAACGGCACAAGCAGAACTAGATAAAATCGCATCAAAATGGAGACAAGAAATATCCATAGAAATGGATAAAGTAAAAAGCATGTACAACAAATATCAGGCAGAACAAGTGCTTTTAAGTGATGAAGTTCGTGCACAGAGAGAACAAGAAATTGTTGATAAAGAAAAGAGTGTTATGGATATGCAAAAACTTCGTTTTGGTCCTGATGGTGATTTATTCAAAAGAAGACAGGAATTGGTTAAACCAGTACAAGATAAAGTTGTAGCGGCAATTGAAGATTTTGCTGATGATAGAGGATTCGATCTTATTCTAGATAAAGGAGGTAGTGCTGGAATTCTTTTCTTAAATGAAGAACTAGACAAAACAGAAGATGTACGCAAACGTCTTAGAAATTAATTACCTTTGCGGCACTTTGGACAATTGGTCTATATATATTTGAATTTTTTAAAAACTACATAAATGAAATTAGTAAAATCATTCGTTTTAATTTGCTTACTGAGTGCTGCTGCATTTAGTGCCTCAGCTCAGAAAATAGGATATGTAAATTCTCAAGGATTGCTTTCCTTAATGCCTGAAGTAAAAGAAGCAAATAGCAACTTAGAAACGTATAGCGCTCAGTTATCAAAAAGAGCAGAACAAATGTATCAATCTCTTCAGACGAAAGCTGCTGCTTTACAACAAAAGAGAGACAGTGGTGAAATTTCTCCTAAGCAACTAGAAATAGAACTTGCAACACTTCAACAAGAAGAACAAAAACTTGTAGAGTTTCAAGGAAAATCTCAAAACGAAATTGCTTTAAAGCAAAATGAGTTGATTCAACCCATCTTGGATAAAGTTCAAGAAGCAATAGATGCAGTTGCTAAAGAAGAAAGTTTTACATATGTATTTGACAGCAGTCAAGGTATGATCTTATATGCTGACGAATCCACTGATATTACGGACAAAGTAAAAGCAAAACTGGGTATTTAAGATATTCCCATCTTACAATAAAAGCCAAGATACAAACCAGTGTCTTGGCTTTTTTATTTTGATCATAATGATTACCATTTAAACTCAAATTGCAAGCAAGTAATACCATTTTATTAAATGACGTGAATAATGGTATAAACTCGAATTCAGGTTAATAAGTCTTTAGCTTCTTTCACATTTTGTTTTCTTCTAACAAATACGATCAATGCACCCGCAATGAAGAAAAAAGGACCTACCTTATCCGCTTCCAATAAATCATTCACAATTAAGATCGTCAGAATAGAAACCAAACTTACGAAACTTGCACCAACTAAATATTTAAGGTACCTATCATCTGTTTTATGATACGCTTTCTCTGCTTCATATAGCAAGTAAAAACAGAGCAACAAAAAAATCAATGCTCCTGGAATACCTTGCTCCACAGGTACCATAAGATAGTAACAATGAATACCACTTTTTTCTGGATTATCACTAACATACGTTTCAAAACTATTGACCGTTTTATGCTTGTAATACGGATAGAAATTATTTGGGCCATAGCCCACTAAAGGCCGTTCATAAATCATTCGTGCACCGGCAATCCATCGATAGACACGTTCCATTGTAGAAATATCTTCTCCTTTCGCTGTAGCTTCTAATAAATTGTCGAAATCAGTATGGGAAATTGTTCGCTCAAAGTCTGGTGCGAAATCCATAAAACGATTGCTTTGCACCATATAATTTACAAATAAAAGTCCACTGATAATTGCCGCAATAAATGCAAATCGAGTTAATTTCAATCGCATCACAAAAAAAGCAGCCATTCCAATAACAACAGAACCTATGGCGGCACGTGTGAAAGAGTAATAAATAGCTACTAAAATAAATAAGTTTAATCCTGTTATTAAGATTCGATATACTACATTCTTCCGATTTACCCAGCTAATAAACCATAAGTATGGTAATGTAATAGTTAGCAAACATGCGTAATTGACATGATTTCTATAAATAGGTTGTACCGCTCGTTCAATCGTATCATACGTTAATCCATACGATATATGTTTGATCATTACAAAACTTGCACCAAATCCAACAAATACCATAAGTGTAGTCAAAAGTGTATTAATTTGATTTCGATTTTTTATAAAAAGAAAGAAAGAAAAGTAAAATGGAATTACATACCATATTTTCGCTAATAAAAACTTAAGACTTACCACTTGATTTACACTAGGAATACTCGTGATTGCGATCCAGCACACATGGGCAATTATTAGGAAAGTAATAGGATTTTTTAACGGTATGACAACTTGCTTCGGTTTAAATAATGCAATAAACACATACATAACCGTAATAAAGATCATCAAAGGCTCACCTGGAAAATCAAGACCTATTCCTCCAGGTAAATCAAGTTCTGTACTAATCGCTAATAATCCGATCAGTAAGAAATAAAACAATCTAAGATCAACAATTGAAATATATAATCCTATAATGGCTAATGGAATAACCATAGGATAGACTGAATATGAAATTACGGACAGTAAAACACTTGAAATAGTAAGTATACTAAAGCCCCAAAATGCTTTTGTATCAGATCCTATATGCAGGGCAGAACTAAGCATCCGAACGAAGCTCTTTCCAATCGATTTGCTTATAAAAAGACAATAAGATGACTCCTAAGCAAAGAAAAAAGAAAGTTGCAACCGCAGTACCCACTACAAGGATGCTTCTCTTTGGACGAGACTTTCTACTGGGTTTCTTTGCAAATTCTACAACGTGGACACCATTAAAATCGTTCTCATAAGCTGCTTTAAGTAATTTATATCGCTCTTTATCTATCCCCAATTGATCACTTGCTTCTGTTTGCTGCTTTTCTAATGATACAACTTTTGCTAATCCAGCATTATAATTTTTTGCTTGAACTTTGATACTTGAAAGTTGTCTTTCAAGTGCCTTTTCTCGAATACCTAACACACGCACACTATCTTGATTAATTCCTTTATAAGAACTTTTTCTTGACTGTACATTTACCAAATCTGATTGCAATTTCGTCAATAGAGAAGCAATGACCTCACCTTGAGATTTTGTGTCAAAGATTGAATACTTATTACGTAAGGAATCAAGCTCTTGATTTAATTCTTCGATCTTTAAATTCTTTAATTCAATATTTGCCTGAGAAGTTTTAAGTAACTTGGCTTGACTGTCTTTAATTAATTCTTGAGCTTTTGAATTAATATTGTCTCTTGCGAAATTAGTCATATCTCTACTTAAAATAGGATTAGTATCTTCTATTGCTAGACGCAAAGCATCATACTTTGTTTTCTCGATTGTGAAAGCTTTCTTCAATTTTTTCTGCACATTAAAATCGGCATATTTGGAATCTGGGTCTATTTTGTAGTGGTCATAAAGCGAAAAATGAGCAATGATTTTTGCTCTTAATTCACTTGAACGAGCGAGACTAAATAAACGATCGATATCTTCACTTTCTCCATAGTAATCCATCTTTGTCTCACTAATACCCATTGGTGCAGGTTTAGCCAAATCTGGAGAAGCTGCATAAAAAATTGTCTCTGCCTCATAATAATTTGGCAATAAGAGTGACAAGCCTGCAGCAATAATACTAGTAAGAATGGTGAGACCTATGATATGAAACCTCTTTTTGTATAGCGCGGCGACTATACCCATTAGATTCTCTTTGGCTTCCATTTAGTTGGTTTGATTAAACAAAAAATAAGGAGTGTATACTATTATTTCGGCTATTATGAAACTTTCTTTCTCAATAACGATAGAAAATTAGTAAGTTCTATAAGCTTTAACCTTAACGCAAATCCCAAGGATATAAGTATTCCTAAACCTATATTTACATAAAACGGCAAAGGTGAATACTCTTTAGTAATTATGGTAATTAAAAGGATGCAAAAAAAGAATAAACTAAAAATTATCACTTGTTTTCCTTTTATGTCAACTTTGAAATAAGTTCGAACATAAACATATTGTATTATCGTCATAATGAGCTGTGTCATCAAAGTGGCAATTGCTGCACCTTTCACATGAAACTGTTCTATAAGAACTAGATTTAATACAATATTTAAAACAACTCCCACGATAGCAATTTTATTCAATTGTTTTAATCTACCATCAGCCGTTAATAAAGAACCTGTAATATAAGCCATAGACATAGGAATAATTGCTAGCATTAAATACAAAAAGACCTGACTATATGAAAACGTATAATCATCAGGATAAAAAAACTGCATAATTTCTTCACTATAAACACCGAAAAAAATACCCACCACACATATTCCTACCAATAAAAGTTTAAAGGATGACTCAAATAAAGAAATAATTGATTGTTTCTGCGAAATCATAAAAGAAAACATGGGCAATAAGAGCACCGCAAACAAATAACTAAAACTATTCATCGCATCAAATATTCGAAAACCCGCAGCATATACTCCTGCTGAATACGATTGATCTTCTATTAATTTATCCAACATAAAAGTATCAATTCTAGTATATATCGTCATAAAAAATACCAACCACGCATACGGCAAACTCGACTTTAATATATCTATAAACTGACGTAAATTCACTTTGGGCGTAAGCCTTATACTAAATTGAACCATTGTAAATAAAATGAAAATACTTGTGATACATAAAGCTAAAAATTGCCCTTTAACAAAATCAAGAATCGTAATTTCTCTACCTAAAATTCCACCGTAAATCATGGAACATAAAATGACAATCATTAAACTTTTATCCAGAACAGACAAAAAACTGTCCCACCTATATTTTCCTAATCCTGAAATGTTACTGCGCATGAATATATTGATAGACATTAACAGCACGTTTCCGGTGACCCAAGGAAATAATGACCAGGTTAAAGGGTTGGTCTCTGTAATAAAGACTATGCCCCACATAAATAGAATATACAGTAACGCAAGACAAGTTTTCAGGCCCAGCATATATGGAAGTCGATCAGCTAATTTATTTCTATTCGCTGAAATATAGGTGGTATTATAATTTAATAGCCCGGGATCGGCAATCAATTGAAAAATATAACAGATCGAAAATAAACTTGCAAAAACTCCGTATGTTTCAGGCCCCACAATATTGTTCACTTTTACTTCTACCCAAAGCAGATAAACAGGCTTTATTAAAAGGTTGGCTAAAGCCAAAAAAACAATATTTAAGATAAATTCTTTCTTCATGTATATCAAAAAAGCCCTATAAACGCTAGGAAGATACGTATACCATTTAAACTCTAAAATGTTGAATAAATTCTTCTTATGCTACATGTTTAAATTTATTCAGTATACGATACAAAAAAAGGCCATAAACTTAATCACGGCCTCAGATTGGTAATCAGATTGAGTAATGCTCTGTTAACCTACCTCTCCTTCATAGTAATTTATGATAGACAGGATCTCTTTATCAAACTTCAATTGAGGATCTATTTCAAATAATGCATTGTGCATTTCAAAACTTTCCAATAAGATTTCATCCAATATTTGAAGTGCTTCTTTTTTGTTTCCTAAAAAGTTCAAGCAAGCTGCTCTTGCATATACCAAAGTAGGATCAAAAGATTCCTCTTCAGCCTCATCTAACAATTCAAGTGCTTCGAAATACTTTTTCGATTTAATTAACAAGCAAGCATGTTGGAACCAATATTTTGGATCCTCAGGTGCTATACGGTTCGCAATAGACAAGTGATGTGCAGCTTTGTCGTATCGCCCTAGCTGAATATATGTCATTGCAATTGAACCATGAAATTCTTCTCTTCCATCTTCGATGGACAATGCTTTTATATAAGCATTAATAGCAGAACTCCAGTTCTTTTCTTTTACGTAACACTCTCCCAAGTAGAAATAAATTTCTTCATTATATGGATCCAAACTGAGTGCAGTAAATAAACTTGCTTTTGCTGATAAGAAATTGTTTAATTCTATCTGACATATCGCTATGTAAACCAATAATTCACTGTCGGGACCAAAGTAGGAATTCGCTTCTTCATATATCGAAAGTGCTTTTTTATGATCTTTAATAAGATTACATAATTCTGCACATTCAATGTATGCAACTTCCATGTCTTTATTAATGATAAAGGCATATTCCATTGCTTCAATACCTTTCTCATATTCTCCCACACTAGCGTATGATTGACCTAAATTGTACCATGCAAATGCATTGTATGGTTTATTATCAACCAATTTCTTATGTAAGGTAATACTCTCTTGATATCTTCTGCTCAATTCTACACTAATCCATATTCTTTCTAGACATTCAGGGTGTTCCGGATCGAAGACAAGAGCTTCTTTTAATACATCATACATACGAACAAAATCCTTGTTTTTTTCGTGTATGAAAGATTCGGTCACATAAATATCTGCAAGATCAGCTTTCCCAACATATCGCTTCATGCCTTGAAGTACATCGAATGCTTCTTTTGTATAACCTAGACCACTTAAGGCTCTAGCTCTTAAAAGTTGAATATCGTTTTCGAAAGGGGAAATGGTTTCTGCTGCATCTAGTTCTTGTATAGCTTCAGCATATTGTTCAAGAATAATAAGCAAACGACTTTTAGTTATCAGAAATTCTGATCTATAAGAGTATTGCTCAATTGCGTAGTCTACTACTTCAATTGCCTTCTCTATGAGGTAATTTTTTTCGTAATAATTCACTAGCTGGAAGAAGTCTTTTTCTTCCATATAGCCAAGCGAGTTAGTTTCGATCATCGTTTCAAATTCGCTTACCAAATTTATCAACGATAGGTTTCGTTTCGTCCTATGTTCCATGTTTACTGTTGTGAGGGATCACAATTATGGGGTCAAATATATAATTTTATAAGTATCACAAAAGCTTTTAATCACTTTATTTTTCCACACACCTTTTCGTATTAAAATTATTTATAACTCGTACAACTGTCTGATTGTCAGACAATTAAAAAAAGATGGATTTATAATTGGAATTTTCCACAGGGATAAAGAACTATCGCACACAAATTAACACATAACGATATTCTTATAACTGATTCGTGGAAAAGTTTGAATTCTGTTACTTTTTACTGCTTACTAGGTACAAACCAGTAAAAATTAACACTGTGCAGATGACAATTTTAACATTTAAAACATCCTTTGCTAATAAAATAGCAAAAAATGTAGCTAAAAGAGGTTGAAGGTATATGTATACTCCAGCTGTACTACTTTTCACGTACTGTAAAGCAAAGACATTTAGTAAGTATGTAAAACAAGTAGTTCCTATCAATACAAAAGCTAGAGAAAGGTATACTGATCTATCAAAGGTGTTCCATTCAATTATAGAAATCTGAGGTATAGTAAAAGGAAAAAACACTAGAAAACCTACCGAAAAAACAAGCATCAAAATAGTAATAGGTTTATACTTTGGGACCAACTTTTTAAGCAAAACGAGATACAAAGCATACGAACTTCCGTTCAAAAATATCGCTATATCACCCTTCATTCGATCCAAACTAAAACCGAACTCAGGCTTATATACTAAATAAATAGTACCACATAAAGCAACACAAATGCCAACAGTATTGCGAATCGTTATCCTTTGATTTAAAATTATATAGGAAAATACAAGTACTAAAATAGGAGTCAATGTCATGACAAGGCTAGCGTTGATAGGGTTTGTGTTATCAAGACCATATAAAAACAAAGCCATATTTATCCCCACTCCCGTTAATCCACATAATAGGATAAGTCCTGCATCTTTCCTGTGAATTTTTTCTGGGCTTAAAGCCCAAAAAAAGATACTAAATATCAAAAACCCTGTCAATAAACGGAACCCTAATAGAGCAAATGGAGAAAAGCTTTCTTCATCCATTACAATTTTTGCTATTGAATAATTAGCACCATAGATAAGTGCAACTAAAAAAAGCGCACCATGAGATAAAATTCGTTTATTCACTTTCTTGATTTACATATGCTTCAAGCTGCTCATAAAAGGCTTCGCCATATTTCCTTTGTATAGCTTCTTTTGCAAATTCAAACACCTTTATTTTCTCTTCTTTCCCTTTTACACAGGCTGCTGAACAAATGTCCCATACATCATAATTCAATGTTTCAAATCCAGATACATAATTTTCTTCAATACGAATGGGATATAAATGACATGATATTGGCTTCCTAAAATCAATCTTCTTTTCTTTCCAAGCTCGCTCAATTCCACAATAAGAAATAGGTCCTTCTGTATTCAGATAAACACAAGCTCCATCTTCATGCAAATTAGTCCCCATGATCTTTTTATCTTGATAAAATCGAATTCCTCCTTCTTTATTTAGAAGTGCTATACTTCGCTCATCTATAAACTCTAGCAATATCTTTTGTATGTTTTCAAGAATTTCAACTTCTTCAGGTTCTAGGGGAGCGCCATAATCACCTTCCCAACAACAAGCCCCTTTACAAGCATCAAGATTACAAGCAAAATGTTCTTCAAACAGCTCGTCATTTACTATAATATTATTGATAATAAACATTTATATAAATTGAGTATTAAAGAGGTTACATATAGAAATAAAACAACTACTTATTGGCCTCCTCACTGAAAATGATGAAGGATTGATGTCGTAAAAAATAAATCTTTTCTTTAGTCCTTAAATAAGTGTAGGTACTCCATGAAAAATTCGTATTTTTCCGCACGTTAAAAGAGGAATTATACAGCTTGGCTAGATAATTCCTGTAATCATCACAAAGATAAATATTTATATAATGAAGTTATCTAATTTATTAGTGCTTATTCTATTGACATTTACAGCTGCGACTGTACATGGTCAATCTATAAAAGATTTTAGAAAAGATATCAAAGACATAAAGAAAGCTGTAGATCTTTCCGAAAGACAAACTGAAAAAGTAACTGCTGTTTATCAAAAAATAGTAGATGATTTAATTCAATTAAAATCAATGAACTATTCAGATGAAGAGTATCGTAAGAAAAGAAGGTCAGTATATCATGGTGCCGAGTTCTCTCTTGCACAAATCATACGAGAAGATCAGAAAGCGTCATATGACCTTTACAAAAGATCACTTCGTGAACAACGAGCTAAAAAATTAAATAAACTAAGAAAACAAAAAGCGTCCAATGATGATTTAATGGATGCTGAAATAGGTGTAAAACAAATTTAATTCACAGGTTCATAAGAACATATAAAACTATTTTTACCACTACATGGACATATTAAAGAAGAAATTTCATGAAAAGGCTTCAGCTCTGAAAGCTGAATTACGTGCAATTGCCAAAGAACAAGGCGGAACACAGCTAGATACTGTTTCTGTAAAGCAAGTTCTTGGTGGAATGAGAGGTGTCAAATCGATGCTTTGGGAAACATCTCAATTAGATGCTCAAGAAGGTATTCGATTTAGAGGGTATTCAATTCCTGAAATAAAAGAGAAATTACCAAAATTCAAAGGTGGTAAAGAACCTATGCCAGAAGGTCTTTTTTGGCTCATGCTAGTTGGAGAAATTCCTACCCAAGAAGAAGCAGAAGCTCTTAGTGATGAATGGGAAAAAAGAGCTCATGTTCCTGAACATGTATTTAATACATTAAATAATCTTCCTAAAGACACACATCCCATGACCCAATTTACGATTGGAATCATGGCATTACAAAGCGAAAGTATTTTTGCAAAAAGATATGCAGAAGGTATGTCTAAGAATGATTATTGGGATGCCACTTTCGAAGATAGTATGAATCTTATTGCAAAATTACCAGTAATCGCCTCCAATATATATAGAAGAACATATCACAACTCTGATTTTATCGATGCAGATACTTCTCTTGATTGGAGTGGGAATTTTGCTCACATGCTGGGTTTTAAAGATTCGGACTTTAGTAGCTTGATGCGCCTATATCTTACCATTCACGCAGACCATGAAGGAGGGAATGCATCAGCACATACTGTACATCTTGTAGGATCAACTTTAAGTGATGCTTACAATTCATTTGCTGCAGGAATGAACTCATTAGCTGGTCCTTTACATGGACTAGCAAATCAAGAAGTAATTAAGTGGGTATTCCGGATGATTGAATCTTTAGGGACAACCGAACCTACAGATGATCAAATTAAACAATATATACACGATACACTGGACAAAGGACAGGTGATCCCTGGATATGGGCATGCCGTTTTACGTCAACCAGATCCTCGTTTTGTCGCACAAAGAGAATTCGCAAAAGAATATATTAAAGATTCAGAAATTGTAAAAATTGTATGGCAATTGTTTGATATCGTACCGCCAATTTTACAAGGTCTTGGAAAAGTAAAAAATCCTTGGCCAAATGTAGATGCACATTCAGGTGCAATTTTAGTACATTATGGTTTAAAAGAGTATAGTTTTTACACGGTTCTTTTCGGAGTATCAAGAGCCTTAGGAGTATTAGCTGCTTTATGTTGGTCTCGTGCATTAGGATTCCCTCTTGAAAGACCAAAGTCAGTAACTTCTGAATGGCTAAAAAATGAACTTTCAAATAGCTAATCAAAAATTTAAAATCAAAAATTATTATGAATATACCTGATAACCTAAAATATACTGAAGACCACGAATGGATTTCAGTTGAAGGTGATATCGCAACGGTAGGAATAACCGACTTTGCTCAAAGTGAACTTGGTGAATTGGTTTATGTCGAAGTTGACACCTTGGGCGAAACAGTTGAAAAAGGAGATGTTTTTGGTACAGTGGAAGCTGTAAAAACTACATCAGAATTATTTATGCCTGTTTCTGGAGAAATAATAGAGTTCAATAAGGAAATTGATGAAGATGAAGGAGATAATCCGAATATTATCAATGAAGATCCTTATGGACAGGGATGGATCGTTAAAATTAAAATTGCTGAACCTTCCGAAATAGAAGAATTATTGGATCATTCAGCATATGAAGCGGTCATTTCATAAATTATCTTACCCACACACCAAAATAAAAACTACGTACATCTTATGTTATGAGTAAAGTAAAATATTACGTTCCCGCAGCATGCTGGATTCTTATGATTACCATACTTTCACTCATCCCTACAAATAGCTTAAAGAAGTTTTCTGTAGATATCATAAGCTTTGATAAACTTGCCCATATTTTTATTTATTCTGTGCTTAGTTTTTTAATAGCCTGGGGGTTACAAAAAACTATAAAGCGTAAAAATCTGACCTTGAAAACCTTAGGGTTTATTTTCGTAATTTCTATCTTTTATGGTATAGGAATGGAAATCGGTCAAAAGCTTTTAAGTACAGGAAGATATTTTGAATATTACGATATTATTGCTAATATTATCGGCTCGTTTATAGGTTTACTATTTTTTATACGAAAAAAGCAATAACAAATGATTGAAAATTTGTCAAATTTAGAACTTTCTTTCGGTGCTGTTGGCGCATGGTTCGTAGGTATAGCTTTGCTTATACTTATTACCAGTTTAGGTTTATATTTTCTTCTTAAAAGAAAAGCAGAATCTGACTTAACATCGAAATATGAAGGAAGAAAAATGTCTTCACCAATTGTCGCAGCTGGTCAATATCCTGATGTAAATCCTTTTCGTTGGAGAGGACCACTTATTTCATTTGGAGTTATGCTAGCTCTTCTTAGTACGTTAGTTGCTTTCGGAGCTACTGACTATGAAGATAAAGTTTACGTTCCAGACGATGCATTGGAATTAGAAGAAGAAATCGAGGTTGAACCACCAAGAACGAGCGAACCACCACCTCCGCCACCTCCGCCACCTCCACCAGTAATCGAAGAGGTTTCTGAAGAGGAACTTGAGGAAGAAGATGAAATTGAATTCGAAGATATGGACATCGAAGAAGAAGAGATCATCGAAGAAATTCCTGAGGAAGAAGTAGAAGAAGAGGTTGTAGAAGATGTAGAACCTGAAGAAGAAGAAGAGGAAGAGATTTTCGTGATTGTAGAACAAGCTCCTCGTTTTCCAGGATGTGAAGACATGTCTGGCTCCAAAGAAGAAAAAGAGGCTTGCGCAACAAAAAAAATGCTAGAATATATTTACGGAAACTTAAAATATCCTGCAATCGCAAGAGAAAATGGAATTGAGGGTCAAGTTGTAATTCAATTTGTCGTAGACAAAGACGGTTCTGTGAATGATATAAATCTAGTAAGAGATCTTGAAGGTGGATGTGGTGAAGCAGCCTTAAAAGTTGTTAAAGGTATGAATAGCCTTCCACAAAGATGGACTCCTGGAAAACAGAGAGGTCGTGCAGTAAAAGTAAAATATACACTGCCTGTTAAATTTAAACTTGAAGGGTAAAATTCTTTTGTCCCTTTTACGAAAGACCACTTGTTCTGCAAGTGGTCTTTTTTTGTATCTTCCTATTTACTTTAACACGAATTATGCTTTAGACAATCTATTACGGGCATAAACTACATCAAAATCAACGCTTCGCTGGTGTTTTCAGATTAACATAACCATGCTATGATAAATCTTCTAAATCAACTGATTTTATAGCATTTTCAGCCCTCATAACAAAGCTCTAATGCACAATTCATTTTAAACGAAACAATTCACCCCTCTTTACCATTAGTACAATGTGGAAAGATTACTCACTTTTGATGGAAAAGGTATTTACTGCCCACGTGCTGATGTTCATATTGATCCTTGGGAAAAAGTACCAAAAGCACTTATAACACATGGGCATTCTGATCATGCTAGATGGGGAATGGGTGCATACCTATGTACGCATGAAAGTGTTCCTATTTTGCAACATCGTCTTGGTAAAACCAATCGTATCCAAGGCATTGCTTTTGGCGAAAACCTTTTTATAAATGGTGTTAAATTTTCTTTTCATCCAGCTGGCCACGTAATTGGTTCTGCACAAATACGTGTGGAATATAAAGATGAAATATGGGTAGTATCTGGAGATTACAAACTAGCAAACGATGGTATAAGCAAAGCATTCGAACCCGTAAAATGTCATACATTTATCACCGAAAGTACATTTGGTTTACCGGTTTATAAATGGCAAAACCAAACTGCTATTTTTGATAAAGTCAATACTTGGTGGAGAAAAAATCAAGCTGAAGGAAGAGTCTCTGTAATTACAGCTTATTCATTGGGTAAAGCTCAAAGGTTAATCAACGGATTGGATCCATCAATAGGTAAAATCTATACACATGGCGCAATAGAAAATACCAATAGTATCTTAAGAGAACATAATCACTTCATTCAAGACACTCAATTTGCAACAGCTTCCTATAACTTTAAAGATTATCAAGGAAACATGGTCGTTTGTCCTCCTTCTGCGGCCAATTCTAACTGGGTTAAAAAGTTTAAAGATTTCCGTCTTGGAATTGCAAGCGGATGGATGCAGATGCGTGGTGCTAGAAGAAGAAGAGCGGCTGATATTGGATTTATTTTATCAGATCATGCTGACTGGAACGGTCTTAATACTGCAATCGAGGCAACAGGAGCAAATGAAATATATGTAACACATGGTTTTAGTCGTATTTATTCTCAATATCTTCGTGAACAGGGGTATGATGCCAAAATAGTAGAAACTGCCTTTGAAGGAGAACGCCTGGATTCTACAGAAGAAGAAAAAATAGATCAAACCACATGAAGCACTTCGCCCAACTTTTTCGACAAGTAGATGAAACCAATAAAACAAATGAAAAAGTAGCAGCATTAATTGCTTACTTTGAAAAAGCAAGTGATGAAGATAAACTATGGACCATTGCCCTTTTTTCGCACCGTAGACCAAAACGAACAGTAAATACCACGCTTCTTAGAACATGGGCAAGCGAAATAAGCGGCATTCCTGCATGGCTTTTTGAAGAGAGTTATCACATCGTAGGTGATTTAGCAGAAACTATTTCATTAGTACTTCCATTACCAACAAAACAGTCTGTTCTTTCTTTAAACGAATGGATTCTTAGCATAATGAATTTAAAAGACAAAGAGGAACATGAGAAAAGAAGCTTTATAATCGAAGCATGGAATAGTCTAGAAACAGCAGAACGTTTTTTGTTCAACAAACTCATAACAGGTGGATTCCGAATTGGTATTTCTCAGAAGTTAATGAGTCGTGCATTGGCACGGTATCTAAAGAAAGAAGAAAATGAAATAGCACACAGATTGATGGGAGACTGGTCACCAACAACAACGACTTTTTCTGATCTTCTGTTGAATGAACATATATCAGCAGATATCTCAAGACCTTATCCTTTTTATCTGGCATATGCTTTAGAGACAGAACCAGCAACTTTGGGTTCAACCCAAAACTGGGCTGCAGAATGGAAATGGGATGGAATCAGAAGTCAATGTATTAAAAGAGATAATGAAGTTTTTATATGGTCTAGAGGAGAAGATCTTATTACCAACAGGTTTCCAGAATTAATTGAAATGGCTCAACGCCTTCCTGATGGAGTTGCTATAGATGGAGAAATTCTAGCAGTAAAAGAGGGAACATTACTAGGATTTCAAGCACTACAGAAACGAATAGGTCGAAAAACTGTTGGCAAAAAACTTCTTCAAGACAATCCTGTTATTATCAGAGCTTATGATCTCATGGAATACGAAGGTAAAGACATTCGAGAGCTCTCTTATTTAAAGAGGAGAGGATATCTTAAAAAGATCGTTCACCAGATGGATCATTTTTCGCTCATCCTTTCAGAAAATGTTCCATTTAGCTCTTGGGCAGAATTAACAAATTTGCGAAAAAAATCTAGAGACCTTGGAACTGAAGGTTTCATGCTAAAACAACTTGATTCTCCGTATTTAAGTGGTAGGAAAAAAGGAGATTGGTGGAAATGGAAAGTTGATCCCTATACCATTGATGGTATACTGATATATGCCCAAAGAGGACATGGAAGACGTAGTAACCTGTATTCAGATTTTACTTTTGCTGTGTGGGATGAAGACCGATTGGTTCCTTTTACAAAAGCATATTCAGGTCTTACTGATGCTGAATTCAAAGAAATTACTGCTTGGGTTAAAAAAAATACAGTAGAAAGATTTGGTCCTGTAAGTTCCGTAAAACCCATGCATGTATTTGAGTTAGCTTTTGAAGGCATTCAAAAAAGTACACGTCATAAGAGTGGTGTTGCATTACGATTTCCACGTATTAAAAGATGGCGAAAGGATAAACCTATCCAAGAAGCTAATACGCTATCAGATCTTAAAAGTCTCATCCGTTAATCCTATCTTTGAGGTAAACCTACTCAATGTACAAGGATCTTATTTCATATGAATTAGCGGAAGGAATTGATGAAACACATCTATTAAAAGTTGCTGAACTAATCTTCAATGATTGGATGAAACATCAGAAAGGTTTTATTTCTTGGGAAATAAACCAAAATACAAAAGGGCATTACACCGATATCGTTATATGGGAATCAAAAGAAGATGCTGCACTTTCGAATAAAAACATGGCCAACATGCCGCATGCTTCCGAATGGATGGGTTGTTACAAAATGGAAACCGTAAACAGTGAGTCTTTAACAAGTATATTCAATTTCAAATAATAAAACTACTAATCGTCGTCTTGACAAATGGAGGGTTCGAAGAGCACAACAGATAATCTTTAATTCGTCATCCTTGAGTACCTTTGTTTGCATCCAACTTCCTATTTTTGCGTCCTATGTATAAAAACAAGAAAGTTATTGTTGTACTTCCTGCATACAATGCAGCACTGACGCTGGAACAAACATACAAAGAGATCCCTATGGACTTGGTAGATGAGGTTATTCTTTGTGATGATGCCAGTAAAGACGACACCATTAAAGTAGCAAAAGAACTTGGTATTGATCACATCATTGCACATGAAACAAATAAAGGATACGGAGGTAATCAAAAATCACTTTACAACAAAGCTCTTGAATTAAATGGGGATATCGTTATAATGTTACATCCCGATTATCAATATACCCCAAAATTGATTCCGTCAATGGTGAATATCATTGGTGATGACTTATTTCCTGTCGTATTGGGTTCAAGAATACTGGGAAAAGGAGCACTTAAAGGAGGGATGCCGTTATATAAATTCATTGCAAATCGTTTTCTTACCTTAACCCAAAACCTACTTGTCAATTACAAATTATCAGAGTATCATACAGGTTATAGAGCTTTCAGTGGAGAAGTATTAAAAACCATAGCATTTAATAATAACGATGATGACTTTGTCTTTGACAACGAAATGTTATCACAAATTATCTATAAAGGTTTTGACATTGCTGAAGTGACTTGCCCAACAAAATATTTCAAAGAAGCCTCTTCTATTAATTTAGCTCGTAGCACCAAATATGGCCTAGGTGTTTTGCGAGTTTCATTAATCCATCGATTCAGCAAATGGGGATTGATGAAATCAAAAATATACGCTTAAAAACAATCAAGCTTTTCGTACATTTAAGCCATCAAGTGAATCTATGATGACTTCAAAATCGTATACAAATTTCAATCCGTCGGAATTGGATTTCCACCTTGCATCAAAAGCAATAGAAACAGAGGTATGGGAAACGTCCGAATCATATAAAATTCCAGCATCTTTCGATATAGAAAAACAAGCTTTTCAGTCTGGTTTTCCTCCTTATCTTAATGGTCCTTACTCTAGCATGTATCTTGGTCGCCCTTGGACGATAAGACAATATGCTGGATTTTCAACGGCTGAAGAAAGCAACGCCTTTTATAAAAGAAATTTGGCTCAAGGCCAAAAGGGCTTGTCTGTCGCATTTGACTTAGCGACTCATAGAGGATATGACAGTGATCATCCGCGTGTGAAAGGTGATATAGGAATGGCTGGAGTTGCTATTGATACAATAGAGGATATGAAGATTTTATTTCAAGATATCCCCTTGGATAAAATGTCAGTTTCCATGACAATGAACGGTGCTGTAATTCCTATCATGGCGTTTTACATTGCGGCAGCAGAGGAAAGTGGTGTGACAAAAGAACAACTTTCTGGCACGATACAGAATGACATTTTGAAAGAGTTCATGGTTCGTAATACCTATATTTATCCACCTGCACCATCGATGAAAATCATATCTGATATCTTTCGATATACAAGTCAGCATATGCCACGATTCAATTCGATTTCCATCAGTGGGTATCATATGCATGAAGCTGGAGCCCCTGCTGACATAGAATTAGCCTACACGTTAGCGGATGGGATAGAATACCTGAAAGCAGGAATAAAAGCAGGTTTGACAGTTGATCAATTTGCACCAAGATTCAGTTTTTTCTGGGGTATTGGGATGCATTTTTATATGGAAATTGCGAAGATGAGAGCAGGAAGAAAGTTGTGGGCTGAACTCGTATCCGAATTCAAGCCTGAGAACCCAAAGTCCCTTTCACTACGTACACATTGTCAAACCTCTGGGTACAGTCTTACGGAACAGGATCCTTATAATAATATAGCAAGAACATTAATCGAAGCTTGTTCTGCAGTTTTGGGTTCAACCCAAAGCCTTCACACGAATTCTCTTGATGAAGCCATTGCCTTGCCTTCTGATTATAGCGCAAAAATTGCAAGAGAAACTCAAAAATATTTACAAAATGAAACTGATGTTACGGATTACATAGATCCTTTAGCTGGTTCGGAATATATTGAATATTTGACAGATATGCTTTATCAAAAAGCTACATCTCATATAGCTGAAATCAATGAACATGGAGGCATGGTTAAAGCCATTGAAAAAGGCATACCTAAATTAAGAATTGAAGAAGCTGCGACAACAAGACAAGCAAAAATAGATAGTGGTGACATTAAAATTTTAGGTGTGAATTTCTATGCCCCTGAAAACGATGAACCCATTGAAACTTTACAAGTTGATAATAAGAAAGTTCGAGAAGATCAGATAGGTAGAATCGCAGAGGTTAAAGCTAATAGAAATGAACTAAAAGTACAGCAATCACTTCAAGAACTAAATGAAATAGCAAAAACTGGTTCTGGAAATTTACTTGAAAAAGCTATAGAATGTGCTAAGAATAGAGCGACCTTAGGAGAAATATCAATGGCAATGGAACAAATCTTTGGACGATTCAAAGCACCAAATCGATTAGTTTCAGGTGTATATAATAAAGCTATGGCAAATAACGAAGTTGTTCAAAAAGCGAGAGATAAAACCAATCTTTTTGCTAAAAAATATGGAAGACGCCCTAGGATTTTAATTGCAAAACTTGGGCAGGATGGACATGATAGAGGAGCTAAAGTCGTAGCGACTAGTTTTGCAGATATAGGGTTCGATGTAGATATCGGGCCGCTCTTTCAAACACCTCAAGAAGCTGTAAAGCAAGCCATGGAAAATGATGTACATATTTTAGGCATTTCCTCACTTGCTGCGGGGCATAAAGAATTAGTCCCCGAAACAATTAAAGCCCTAAAAGATATAGGAAAGTCGCATATTATGGTTGTCGTAGGAGGGGTTATACCAAGAAAAGATTATGCCTTTTTATTTGATGCAGGAGTAGCAGCTGTTTTTGGTCCAGGAACAAACATTGCTGAAGCTGCGATAGATTTATTGGAATTGTTCGAGTAATCCCTGAATTCGCTTTAAATAAAATATAATTAGCGTTAAGTTGAAGTAATTAAGAATTAAACACTAATTGAAGCATTATGAATCATTTGGCGTTGCTCCTTTATCCCTTCATCTCCATAATATTCTTCAAGAGATTTTAAACTATCCACCATTCCTCCAGGACCTATTTCAATGATTCTATTGGCAACCGTACGAGCAAATTGTTGATCATGTGTGGTTAAAATAACCGTTCCAGGGTAAGAAATTAATGAATTATTGAAAGCTGTAATAGATTCAAGATCTAGGTGATTCGTTGGTTCATCAAGCATCAAAACATTTGCTTCGGCCATCATCATTCGAGAAATCATACAACGCACCTTTTCTCCACCTGACAAAACATTAGACATTTTGAATATTTCTTCACCAGAAAACAACATCTTTCCTAAAAATCCACGAATATATTGTTCGTCCTTATTTTCACTGTACTGTCGTAACCAATCCATCAAACTCATCGGTTCAGTATCAAAAAAAGCACTATTTTCTAGGGGTAAATATGCTGTGGTAATGGTTTGACCAAATTCAAAAGTCCCATTATCAGCAGCTAACTTTCCATTCAATATTTCATACAATGCAGTACTTGCTAGGCCATCTTTAGCTAACAATACTATTTTATCTCCTTTGTTGATTGTAAAATCAACATTTGAAAACAAAGGCTGATCCTCAAGAGCATAGGAAAGATTCTTCACAGAAAGAATTTGATCTCCAGCTTCTCTTTTACGTGTAAAGATAATTCCTGGATATTTTCTACTTGAAGGTTTGATTTCTTCAAGGTTCAATTTTTCAAGCATTTTTCTTCTGCTGGTAGCTTGTTTTGATTTCGATGCATTCGCACTAAATCGATCAATGAAGGCTTGCATTTCTTTGCGCTTTTCCTCCATCTTTTTATTTTGATTCAATTTTTGGCGTAAAGCCAATTGTGAACTCTCATACCAGAAGGTATAATTTCCCGTAAAAGTAGAAATCTTGGAAAAGTCAATGTCAACTATATGAGTACATACTGTATCTAGAAAATGTCGATCATGAGAAACAACAATCACAGTGTTTTTAAAGTCAAGCAAGAAATCTTCTAACCAACTTACCGTTTCCATGTCCAGATCGTTAGTCGGCTCATCTAGAATAAGAATGTCTGGATTTCCGAATAAGGCTTGCGCCAAAAGAACACGAACTTTCTCATTTCCATTTAAGTCTTTAACCAGTGTATAGTGCTTTTCTTCATGAATTCCTATTCCACTAAGTAATGCTGCTGCTGCTGGTTCTGCATTCCAGCCATCCATTTCAGCAAATTTCTCTTCAAGTTCACTAGCCTTAACTCCATCCTCTTCTGAAAAATCAGGCTTCATATAGATCGCATCTTTTTCCTTCATAATGGACCACATTTCCTCATGTCCCATCATAACAGTATCCAGAACAGTCACCTCGTCGTATTCAAAATGATTTTGTTTTAAAACTGCCATCCTTTTACCAGGTTCGATAGAAACAGTTCCTTTGTTAGCTTCCTTCTCACCCGTAAGAATCTTCAAAAAAGTGGACTTTCCGGCACCATTTGCCCCTATTACTCCATAGCAATTTCCCTCGGCAAACAATACATTCGCTTCATCAAATAGAATTCTCTTCCCGAATTGTAACGAGAGGTTTTGGACCTGAATCATGACATTTTATTTTTTGGGTATGTAAAAGACTAAAACCCTAGTTTTGCTTTTACTAAAGATGTAATATCTTGAGTTTCTACACCATAAAGGATTTGACCTAGGCTAGTATCAAAGATCATGGTATATTCATTCTCTTTTCCTATAGCTTGTACAGCTTCTTCAACTTCTAGCAAAATAGGCGCATACAATTCTTCTCTCTTTTTGATGATTTTTTGTTGTAATTGCTGTTGTAACAATTGTAATTGCTGTTCCTTTTGAACCAATTCTTGTTGTTCTTTTTGAAGTTGAACTTCTGAATATTCCTGACTTTGAGCTTTTGCAACGAATGCTTGATAAGCATTTTGAAAAGCTTCTGCTTTTGCTTGAAACTCGGCTTCTTGAGTTTGCTGAAATGCCAGAACTTGCTCATCAGCACTTTTAATTTTCGGGTGATCAATTAAAAGTTGTGTACTGTTTATATGTCCTAGTTTTTGGGCTTGACCCAAAACAAAAAACATCATCAAAGCTGCTGTTGCTAGTATTCTTATCTTCATTTTTATTTCTATTCTCTTGATCTTAAATGAATTACCAAAATTATGGCCATGCCAAAATTTCGCGCAAATGTATAAAAATTATACGTATCCAATACAACTCATACTTCTTGGATATCATTCCTGTATGAAAAGAATTAACTAAAATTTAAAACCCATACTGATCTGAGCAGAAAAATTCCGGTCAAAATCATCTCGAAAAATATATTTATTAAATTCGTTGAGTTCGAAGTAATCAACATCAGCCTTATCATTGGTAACGTCTAGTAAGCCATACATTGCCGTAACACCAAAATAAAGTGAACCGTTTACAAAATAGGAGAATCCACCTTCAAGGCCAGCATCAAACCAATTATGACGGGATGCTAACTTTTCATCCTCATCCAGTTCAAAATATCCGTTTACTGTTCTCGCCATTCCAATATTTTGAATATCATTATCAATACTCAAAGCAACAATGAGACCTTGTGTTCCACTTGTTCCTCTAGGATCATCCGCGTAGTAGTTAGCATCTACTGATTGAAAGAAACTATAATTCTTCAAGTCTCCATCTTCCAGAGAGCCTCGCGGGTCAGGATCGGTAAAATCTATTGAACCTCCAGCTAATTGCAATACCAAGAACTGCGTATAAATACCTCCATATAATTCTAGTTTTCTATGCGGTTTATAAAACACCATGAAAGGAACATGAATATAAGAGTTATTGACATCGAATTCTCGTATCATTTTACCATAACGCACTTCTCTATCCAAGCCAAATCGAAAAACATACGGGGCACTTTCACTTTCGAATCTGTACTTTGTGCCAATCTGATTATAGCCTACTTCCGTTCTAAAACCAAAAATATCAGAAAGGTGATAAGCAAAAGTTACACCGAAATGAATGCCATTATTCAGATTATATGATTCCATATAATCGGATGTATTATTTTGTAATCCTAAATATTGCGAATAATTTAATCCACCTCTTATACCAAATTTATAATCTTGAGCCATCATATGACTGCTCATTCCCACACTACACATAAAAAGGAGAATTAAAAAAATCGTTTTTTTCATACTTATGAATTTGTTCAGCAATATAACGAAGCTTGTATCAATTTCGATGTGTCATAAACTACCCCAAAAAAGCGCTACATGCTTGCCAAATATTATTTTGGCGCAAAGGTGCAATAATATTATGAATTTCTTTTGTTAGTGGATGAGTGAAAGATAGTTTATAGGCATGTAAATCAATAGATCTGTCACTATTTTTACGCCGAGCTCCATATTTGATATCACCTTTTATCGGCATCCCTTTATAGCTCAATATACAACGAATCATATGAAATCTGCCTTCTTTAATTTTAACTTCTAAGCAATCAAAATGATCCATTGCTCCTAGTTTTGTGTACTCAAGAGAAGCTGGTTTCCCTTTATCATTTACAAAGGCTTTCTTTAGTTTACCGTTTCTCACCAATTTATATTGCAGTATATCGATTTCTTTTGCTACATTTTTTTTGACAATGGCTAGATAAGATTTCTTAATGGCGTGATCTTGAAACATCAATGAAAATAGACGTGCAGCTTTAGAAGATTTCGCAACGACCACTATTCCGCTAACAACTTGGTCAATTCGATGCACTACGTAAAGAGGTTTTTGTCCTAACAAAGAAAGAACAGATTCTTCATTTAAATTACGCGTGTCTACTGGTAAGCCTGGAGGTTTATTGACCACATAAATAGAAGAATCCTCAAATAGAATGTCCATACCTATTCTATTTCTTCGTAATCTGTGTACTGATCTGGTTCCTGATTATCTTGAGGATGTTCCAATTTATTTTGAGAAGTATCCCAAAAACGATACATCAAATATACGGCAGCTCCTACTAACAAAAATTTAATCATGTTTCATTATTAATGTTATTTCAATCAAAGGGGTGTTCTTGTCGTCATTTTTCTTCATCACTGTTTATGCTTTCCCTTTCTGTATATAGATTTGGGAGAAAAAGTGCTTTTCGTTTAAGGTTGACTGTTTTATATATTAGTTCTTTATAAAAAGTGATTAAACGTATCGATTTGTATAAAAAACGTGGATTTAAACCTTTTCTAACAATTATGCAGGATTAAAATGAATACAAATTTACTACATTTGTAGCGCATTTCATTTAGGTGCAAAGCTAAGAATCATTTATGTTAACAACTAAGAAATTAATCAATATTGCTGGCTGGACCGTATTCGGCATAGCAACGATCGTATATTTCATGTCTGCCGAAAGAGTGGGTAGCTTATGGGATTGTGGGGAGTTTATTCTCGGAGCATATAAATTACAGGTCGTTCACCCACCAGGAGCACCTTTATTCATGATCATAGGAAGATTATTTACTGTGATTGGAGGATTATTTTCTTCAGAACCATCGATGATTGCTTTCTCTGTAAATTTAATGTCAGGGATTTGTACTGCATTTTCTGCAATGTTCGTGGCTTTCATCACTTCTATTTTAGCACAAAAAGCGATAGAAAAACCGGATCAAGAGCTCAGTCAAGGAGAAAGTTTTGCCATTGCTGGTTCAGGTTTAGTCGCCGGATTGATAAGTGCTTTTTGTTCCTCCGTATGGTTTTCAGCAGTAGAAGGAGAAGTATACGCGATGAGTACCTTCTTTACTGCTATGACAATATGGGCAGCTGTTAAGTGGTATAGTTTACCGGATGATAAAGAACATGATCGATGGCTAGTATTTTCATTGTTTTCAGCAGGTCTTTCAGTAGGGGTTCACTTATTGAGTTTGCTTGCTCTTCCTGCATTGGGTCTTTTATTTTATTATAAGAAATTCAAGAAACACAATGTTATCGGTGCAGGTTTATCTGTAATTGGTGGATTAGCTTACATGATTTTCATCCAAAAAATAATTATTGCAGGAGTTCCTGGGCTTTGGCGTCAACTAGAATTTGTTTGTGTAAATGGTCTTGGTTTATCTTTTCATAGCGGTCTTATTCCATTAGCACTCATCTTAGGAGGTTTAATTGCTGCACTTTTATTTTTAGCTCAGAAAAGAGGGCTTTATTATTTACAACTATTCACCATTGTTGCTACTTTAAACTTAATCGGTTTCAGTTTAATTGGTGTAATCGTTATAAGAGCAAATGCTGATACTCCTGTTAACATGAATGTACCAAGTGATGCTATGCGTTTATTACCATACATCAATAGAGAACAATATGGAGAAAGACCGTTATTGTATGGTCCACATTTCTTAGCAGAACCTATTCAAGGAAAGTCAATTACAGAAAAAGTGTACGGTATAAAAGGCGATAAATATGCCCACGTTAGTGACAAAATTACGTACACTTATAAAAATAAAGATAAAATGTTTTTCCCGCGTATGGCAGATCGTACTCCGAGTCGAAAAGCTATATATAACTTATGGAGGGATCAACCGGCAGGAGCAAAGAAAAAACCATCTTCTGCTGATAACTTAGATTTTATGTTCAGTTATCAACTGAACTGGATGTATATGCGTTATTTCATGTGGAATTTTGTAGGACGCCAAAATGGTGATCAAGGTTATTTTACCTGGGACAAAGCGAGCGGTAATTGGCGATCGGGAATAGGATTTGTTGATCGCATACACTTGTATGACACAGAATACGAACCTGATCGATTAAAGAATTCCAAAGCCAACAACAATTATTACTTCATTCCTTTTATTCTAGGATTAATAGGGTTATTCTGGCATGTTCTTAAACGTCCAAAAGATTTCTTATTTCTTGCTATGCTTTTTGTTATTACAGGAATAGGCATCATTATTTACTCGAATCAACCTCCAAATGAACCTAGAGAAAGAGATTACGTATTGGTAGGGTCCTTCTTTACATATGCCATGTGGGCTGGAATGTCTGTCATGTTGATTTTCAATTTATTGAAATCCAAAGTCAATCTCAACGGTGCAGTGGCTGCTGGTATTGGTACATTACTTGCACTTTCAGCACCTGCCATTATGCTTCAACAAAACTTTGATGATCATGATCGATCCGAAATAACTGCATCAAGAGATTATGCATCAAACTTTCTCAATAGCCTAGAAGAAAATGCGATCATCTTTACTTATGGAGACAATGATACCTATCCATTATGGTATGCACAAGAGGTTGAAGGGATTCGAACAGATGTACGTGTTGTAAATCTGAGTTTGATTGCAGTTGATTGGTACATTAATAAGTTGAGAAGTAAAGTAAATGATTCACCTCCTATTAAGCTAAGCGTATCGGAAGAGAATTATACAGGTTTCAATAAAAACTTTACCGTCTTTGTAGATAATAACAGTTTGTACCCACTAGAAGAAGCCTTAAAAGTAGTGAATAGTAATCAGCGCTTACCACAATATAAAGCAGATATTAAAGGTTATTTTCCTTCTAAAAAATTGTTTATTAAGCCTGATCGACAAAAGGCTATTGCAATAGGAATGATGAATTCTACAGATCCTGATCCTGAGCCAATCATTTTCGATTACAGTAAAAGTAATTATATGATGAAGGATGATTTAGCTATTGTTGACATCATCAGTTCCAACATTTATGATCGTCCTATCTATTTTGCGGTAACCTGTGAAAACTCAAAATTACAAGGTATAAATGACTACATGAGTTTAGAAGGATTGGCTTTGAGAATCGTTCCATTTAAAAACAAAGGTGTTGCTGAGGGTGGTGTCGCGTTCTCAGGAAAAGTTAATGCGAATAAAGTATTTGATAATGTGATGAACAAGTGGAAATGGGGTAATTTCGATAAAGAAGATTTATTCGTTGATGATAGTTATGGAGCGTCTTTACTTGCTATGCGCTCTGTTATGAAGAGAGCAGCTGCCAATTTATATCAAACAAATCAACCAGAAAAAGCGATTGAATTATGTAAAAAATACTTTGAATCCTTTCCTGCTGAAAATTTCGCTTATACATATGATATAAGTCCATTTCTTGATATTCTTATTCGAACAAATGCTCATGACGAAGCGAAGAAACACATTCGCATTCTTGCCAATGAAGCAAGAGAAAATCTTGTG
The DNA here is from genome assembly GCA_020627825.1 of Saprospiraceae bacterium. Classification (GTDB taxonomy): domain Bacteria; phylum Bacteroidota; class Bacteroidia; order Chitinophagales; family Saprospiraceae; genus JAHDFB01. The sequence goes on along the minus strand of JAHDGD010000026.1, from coordinate 5,174 downwards.
TTTTTTGAAAGTATAGATCCTCAGATCGTTTCTGAAAGTTTTACTTTTAGACAAGATATGCAAAAGTATCTAGCTGCGGCTAATGATGTTGTAAAGTTTGCACGAAGTATAGGAGATCAGAATTTCACAACAGAAATTGAAAATACTGTTGGGGAATTTTTAAGTACTAGACAAAGAGTAAAAGACTAAATCTATAGTATGCACATTTCAATTGCTTGTGATCACGCAGGATATGAGTTAAAAACCTGGCTCAAATCAAAATTAAAAGATTATCACTTTGAGGATTTTGGAACACATTCAAATGATTCTGTTGATTATCCTGACTTCGTTCATCCTCTTGCGGATAATCTAGCTCTTAAAGAGAACCAACTAGGAATCATTATTTGTGGCTCTGGTAATGGTGTTGCTATTACTGCCAATAAACACAAGCATATTCGAGCAGCTCTTTGCTGGAATACTGAAATAGCGTCCTTAGCAAGACAGCACAATAATGCAAATGTTATCTCCATTCCCGCTCGATTTGTAAGTAAAGAACTTGCATTAAGAATGGTAGAAACCTTTTTAAATACTGACTTTGAAGGAGGCAGGCACCAAAGAAGAGTAAATAAAATTACTTGCTAAAAGCATAAAAATTATGATGAAGAAAATCGCATTTTGTTTCATTACCCTATTGTGTGGTTGTTTCGTACAAGCACAATATATTTCAAGTGTAAGTACACCTGATAGTTCACAAGCCATTATTTCCGATATGGGGCTTCCGCAAGTTCAATTTGCAAGTCAAATTTCCCCTGCAGATTTGAAAGCCCATCTAAGTATTTTAGCTTCTGATGAATATGAAGGCAGAGGTACAGGAGAACCTGGTAACGAGAAAGCTGCTGAATACATTAAAAACCATTTTATGTCTTTGGGCTTAAAGCCCAACCCTTCTTTAGATAATGGATACTATCAAGCCATTCAATTTAATTATGAATCTTGGAATGATTTTACTTTAAATGTAAATGGCCAGAAGTACAGAAATTTATGGGATTTTCTTGCATTCCAAGATAAAAACAGCGATATGGACTCGGTTAATATCGATAAAGTGGTTTTTCTAGGATATGGTATTGATGATGAAAAATATAGCGACTACAAAAGAAAAAATGTTAAAGGAAAGACCATTTTAATTTATGATGGTGAACCTATGAGTAAAGAAGGTACCTCTAGAATTACTGGAACAAGTAGCCCGTCGGAATGGTCTACTAATAGAGATAAGAAACTAGAAGCTGCAGCTAAAAATGGAGTCAAAACGGTCTTTATTATCAGCAATGATATTAAAGGTATGTTAGCAGAGAACAGGAGATCATTACTGGGTGCAAAAGTAACATTGGGTGAACTTGAAAAAAGACCTACTTACCCGAATAACATCTATATTTCAACAACTATCGCTGAAGCTTTGATGGGTGCGAAAAAAGAAAAGATCATCAAGGCTAGAGATCGAATTACCGAAAAAGGAAAAAGCAGGAAAGTATCGATTAAGACGGATATTGCACTTGATATGGATAAAAATACAAGTTCGTTGAAAGGGAATAATGTGCTTGGGTTCATAGAAGGCACAGATAAAAAAGATGAAATTATAGTCCTTTCTGCTCATTTCGACCATCTTGGTAAAAAAGGCGAATCTATATACAATGGAGCTGATGATAATGGAAGTGGAACCACTGCTGTTCTTGAAATAGCTGAAACATTTGCCAGTGCTCTTAAAGCGGGACATAAACCAAGAAGATCCGTCTTATTTCTCCTTGTAACTGGTGAAGAAAAAGGGCTTCTAGGTTCTGCCTATTATGCTGAAAAACCAATATATGCATTAGGGAACACGATGGTAGATATTAATGTGGATATGGTAGGTCGTGTAGATGCAAAATATAGCGACAATCCGAACTATATATATGTAATCGGAAGTGATAGATTATCTACTGATTTGCATAAAATTAATGAACGAGTGAATCAAAAATACACACAACTAACCATGGATTATACGTATAACAGCGAACAAGATCCGAATAGATATTATTATCGAAGTGACCATTACAATTTCGCTAAAAACGGTGTACCAGCGATTTTCTTCTTTAATGGAACACATGTCGATTATCACATGACGAGTGACACTGTCGATAAAATCAATTTTGACAAAATGAGCAAAGTCACACAACATATCTTCCACTTGGCTTGGGAATTAGCAAACCAAGAAGAGAAAATCGTAGTTGATGGAGTAGTGAAAGACTAAATGAGTGCAGTAAGATTATACATTGAAAAGTATTATCCATATGTGTGGGTAATACTTTTTTTTATATCCTATCTTCTATTTTTTCCAGAGAACTGGATGATAACAGATTCGTACAATTATGTGAATCAAGCAATCGCATTTTCGGAAGGGACAACAACTTTCACACGTACAGACTTTTTATCTGGCGAATCAATCTCTATGATTCCAGCTCCTTATAACACCGGAACTTCTTTTCTGCTTTCCTTAGCGATAGGCGCCATAGGAAAACAAGCGATTTTTCTGATTCCTTTAATTCAGGTATTACTTTCAGTTTATCTATTATCTCTAACCCTTATACGGAATCAATATACACAATCTGCTTTGTCTATTTTAGGTCTGTCTTTAGCGCTGATGTTTTTTAGTCGCTCTACAATGTCCTGTATGCCTAGTTTCATGCTGGTTTCAATTGCCTGTTTTTTCTTTTTCCGAGCAAAAGCAAGTCGCTATACAGCATTGATGCTTTCTATACTAGCAGGTCTCGGTTTTTGGTTTCGAGAATCAAATATTTTTCTATTAGCACCTCTTGTGGTATATGTGCTGTATAAAAATATCCGCTTATTCTTGCCAGCATGTATCGGTTTTCTTTTGGGCTTAAGCCCAAAAATAATAGCAGACAAAGTGGTTTATGATACCTATTGGTTTTTCTCGGGCTCAAGTGGTTTTTCATTAAAATCTTTGGTTGATCATATACCAGAATATGCTATTATCTTAATGCTACTCCTTCCATTTAGCTTATTCTTTATTGTATCGTATAAAGGAAAAGCAGACAAAACAATCAAAAGTTTGAGCATTGCATTTATTGTATTATATCTGGTCTATCAATATTCAGCAGTAGATTTTAGTGGTCTTTTAAAAGGAAGTTTTCTAACAAGCAGATTTATGATTCCTCTTCTACCCTTGATCGTAATATGTGCTGGGGAAAGCGCATCTCGATCAAGAATCACACATAAAATATTACAGCTATTTGTTTTGGGAAGTATTGTCTGCATTCCCCTTTCTCAGTATCTTTTTAAACAATTATATGCTCATCACGAACAAGCATCAAAGGCTGTTCAACAGAATACGAATGGGAAAGAAACTTTCTACGATCTTACAGGATATACAAACATCATACGGTATTACAATCCGCTCGTCAGCGAAGTACAGAAAGTCTCTTCTATTCAACACTTAAAAGAAAAAGAAAAGCTAAGTCCTTATCAAGTTATCTTAATTAGCAGATCGGACGCAAGTCCTGAAAAAAAGATGCGAGCAGATTCCATGAAATCTATTATACACCACCTTCCCACACACTTATATAAAAAGATTCCTATTGATGAAGGCAACTGGATTGAACTATATAAAGCCCAATAATAATCGGTATTGATGGATAAAATGCTAATAATCAAATATAATATCGCACAATCGATTGCTGAAGTAGTGGGATAAACAATATTTTTTTACTACTTTTGCGGTCCATTTTTTAATAACTTATAAAAATAGTATTAGATGCTAAATTATGAAGTGACTTTCATCGTCGATCCCGTACTGTCAGGTGATGAAATTAAATCGACAGCTCAAACATATGAGGATTTGCTAAAAAACGAAGGAGCAAATATCACTCATATCGATGAGATGGGTTTACGTCAACTAGCGTACCCAATTAACAAAAAGTTTTCCGGTGTATATTATTCTGTGGAATTTTCAGCTGAAACAGGTCAAGCAATTCCTAAGATGGAACTTGCACTTAGAAGAGACGAAAGAATCATGAGATTCTTAACAGTTAAACTAGACAAGTACGGAGTAAAGTACAACCAAGACAAGCGTGACGGGAAAATAGGGAAGGCTAAGAAAATCGAAAAGAAAAGCCAGAACAAAGGTCGCGACAACAGAAACTCTCGTTCAAATCAAGCGAAACCAGCTCCAGCAAAACCAGCTCCAGCTCCGGTTAAAGCAAAATCTGAAGAAGAGTAATTTTTCAAACTTTTTAAATTAAACAAAAATGGCTTCAAGAGACGATATCAAATTTTTGAGTAATCCGAATATCGGTCAAAACAGAAAGAAATACTGTAGATTTAAAAAATACGGTATCAAACATATAGATTATAAGGATCCTGATTTCTTATTACAATTCATCAATGAACAAGGTAAAATTCTTCCAAGAAGAATTACTGGTAACTCTTTAAAGTACCAAAAGAAAATGGCTACTGCGATCAAAAGAGCAAGACACCTTGCGATGTTACCTTACGTAACAGATTTATTGAAGTAATTTACAAATCAGTAAAAGGAAATTATTATGGATATCATATTATTAAAAGATTTAGATAAAGTAGGTGACAAGTACGATGTTGTTACTGTCAAAGATGGTTACGGAAGAAACTATCTTATTCCTCAAAAAATGGCTGTTATTGCAAACGCTACAAACATGAAGAAACTTGATGATCTTAAAGCTAAAGAAGAGGCTGAAAGAGCAGCAAGATTAAGCGAATTCCAAGAAATAGCTGATAAATTAAAAGATGTTACCTTGAAAATTGGTGCAAAATCTGGAACAAGCGGAAAAATATTTGGAAGTATTACGAGCATCCAAATTGCAAATGCACTTCAAGAGCAACAAAATGTAGAAATAGAGAGAAGAAGGGTGAAATTACCTGAAGATATTAAAACATTGGGAGAATACACTGCAGTTCTTGATCTTCACCCAGAAGTTCAAGCTAATGTAAATTTCGAAGTTGTTTCAGAATAAACAATTCTCTTTTAAAGTTAAAGAGCCTGTTTCATTTAATTGGAGCAGGCTTTTTTTATGGATTAATTGCGCTCTACAATAAATAACATTATTCATTGGATATCACCGGCACTTAAAATAATCAAAAGGCTCCAAACAATCTTTACATCTGTG
>JAHDGD010000191.1 GCA_020627825.1 Saprospiraceae bacterium | reverse complement strand
ATAAATCTTCGCGTGAAGGATAGAAGCGGAATGCACGGACCGATAGGGAGTACATTAATAGCGGATAGCCTGACCTATCGAAGGTGGTCATACCATCTAAAATTTAGATGGTATAAAACCTGAAGATAGGGCACGCCCAAAAACACCTATTTTTATTTTGTATCAATTTGTCCTTTGATAAGTAATAGCTCTTTTCGTATGTTTTTCATTTTCTTGATAATAGGAGCTAGTTTTTTTAGACGTGCTTGTACTTCTTTAAGTTCTTTTTTGGCACCTTCTATAGTAAATCCTCTTTCTTTTACCAACTTGTGAATTGATACGATCACTTCGATATCCTTTTTGGTGAATTGGCGATCTCCTTTACGATTTTTCTTAGGTTTCAATTCTGTGAACTCACCTTCCCAGTACCTTAAAAGCGAAGTACTCAATCCCATCATATCAGATACTTCCCCTATAGAATAATAAAGCTTGGTCAATTTATCGATCTCTATTTCCATGATTTCCTTTTTTACAAGATGATCTTTTCCAGTTTCTGTGTTGCTTGATTCCACTTTCAAAATTCTTGGTATAGTATTTGGATTATATACCTGTGATTGAATAAACATCAACAAATATAAAATGGTGAATTTATAAATGATTGATTGTCAAATATAAATAAATATTCATTTTTTAAATAAAAATTTTTAAAACAATCTGACTAAGCCCGGATTACAAAAAGTTCAGTGATGAAAAATATTTTTTTAAAATTCTTTTTACTTATTCTCTTGTCATCATCGGCAACTCTTATTTCAGCTCAAGAATATGTATCAACAAAAGATGCTGTCATTCTTCTAAATGAGAAAAAAAGCGAGGCGAATGAAATCATCATACTTTATCAAAATGATAAAAACATGGAATATTTCAAAGCCGTATCAACTGTTCAAATTATTAATGGTCTACTCGGTCAATTGAAAGCAGGAGCGTCTACTGAGGCTGTTGCTAAAAATAACACCAAATCTATAGAGATTAATAAAGTTCAACGTGTAACGCCCTTATTTCCAGATTCCACAGGTAAGTATGGATCCAACTGGGTAAATGAAGAGATTCTAAGTCTACTGAGCAAATAAAAATTCACTTATTCTAAATTACAATAAGATGCAGCATTTATATTTAAAAAATAAACTTAAAAGCATTCACAGCACATTGATGTGTCTGTGCTTTTTTCTATTACTAGGGATTTCTCAATCCTTTGGTCAAGTTGTCTTAAATGGAGTAAGTGCCATGCCAAGTGGTTATGAACCAGGAACAACTTCAACTATTTCTTTTACTATTGACATGTCTGATGACACAGGAGCAGAATGGGTAGATTATGTCGTTATGACTTTTCCAGCTGGATGGACTGTGTCGACTACAACAGGGTATACGATACCTGTAGGAAATACAGGGTGTGGAACCCCTACAATTTCAGGAGAAGGAACAAATATCTTGACTGTAGGAAATGATGATCCAATGGGCGCACCTATGGGAGGGTCAGATTGTGGATTTTTGTTTGATGCACCTCTTACCATATCACTTGATGTTACAGTTCCAATGGGTGTAACTGGAGATCAAGATTATACAGTAGATATATACGGAGATGGGTTCCTTTTAGCAGCACCTACTTTTGCAACATTGACGCAATCTTTATCAGAGATCATGTGTGTGTTAACATGTCCTGCTGATATAGTAGTGACTTCTGATCTAGGAATGTGTGGAGCAACTGTTACGATACCGGCACCAACTTTTACAGGAAATTGTGTGCCTGCACCAGCGGGTATTACGGATTTTTATCCTGTAGGAACTACTGAAGTAACGTTGATGGGTGGTGGCGAAACATGTACTGTAAATGTGACGGTAATGGATGATGAAGATCCCACTATAGAACCACTTGCTGATTTAGAATTTAATTTGGATGGAGGAGAATGTATTCAAGTAGTTACATATACGGTAGATGCAGTAGATGCATGTGATGCAATGCCTGTTGTATTAACGCAATCAACTGATCCAGCTTCAATAACAAATAGTATAGCATGTCCTGGAGGAGAAAATATTTATAGTAGAGTCTTTGATCTTGCTGCAGAAGGACAATTAACAGATGTTGAAGTAAATACAGTAGAAATAGGTGTTTTCCAATCTTTTGGATCACCTGAAGTCACTGTACGAATTTCAGAATTGAATGGAGCGTTAACGAATGCGAACTTGACAGTGGTAGCTGAAGCAACACAAGTATTGCCAGACTTATTTGTTGAAACATTTGATTTCCCTATAGAAGCAACATTAAACGCTACAGGGGTATATGTGATTCAAGTATTTACACCTGGATCTATATTTAATGGATTTGTAATGGGAACAAATGCAGCTGGTCAAACAGGTTCGTCTTATATAGAATCTTCTTTTTGTTCATTGAATGAATTTACAGATTTTTCCTCTATAGGTTTTGGAGGAGAAGGACTTGTGATCAATATAGAGGGAATGGCGGCAGCATCTTCATTGGTGCAAACGGAAGGCCTTCCTAGTGGTTCAGCATTTCCTATTGGCGTTACAACCAATACATTTATTTTGACTGATGCTGCAGGAAATATGGATACGATGAGTTTTAATGTTACGGTCAATGGATTTGATGCCCCTATAGATAATCTTGCTTGTAACAATTTAGTAAATATTTCGCTAGATGAAGATTGTGTTTCTTTCATCACACCTGATATGGTGCTTGAAGGAGGTCCCTATTCTTGCTATGATTTCTATACAGTAGTAATCATAGATGAGGACGGAAATGAAACTGTAGGTGGCTTAGTAGAAGGATTTAATGTAGGGGAGACCCTTATAGTAGAAGTAAGAGATAGTTCAGGAAATAAATGTTGGGGTGAAGTTTTTATTGAAGACAAATTAGCACCAGAGCTAGAATGCACAACGCGTACATCTCAATGTAATGCAGCTTCTTTTGATCCATTTTCAGCTATACCATCACGAATAAGATTCGCTAATGATGAGCTGACAAATAATATTATTCCAGACATAGGAGCGAATACAATGGACATACCTTTTGAAGTAGAAGGGTTACATGGTACAGCTATAACAGATTTAAATATTGACATCGATATCTCACATACCTGGATAAATGACCTAGGTGTAAGTCTTATTTCACCTGAAGGAACAGAAGTCATTCTGATCCTACAGCCTGCATGTATAGGAGAAGATATGGTTGTTACACTTGACGATAGTGCCGATCAAACATTGAATGACGGATGTACGGCGAATGTTCCAGCTATAGAAGGAACCTTTCAGCCATTTGCAAGTCTTAGCGCATTTGATGGTGAAAATCCAAATGGAACATGGATATTCAGAGTGTCTGATTTCTTCAATGGAGATGGAGGGTCAGTGAATAATATTGAAATGGAATTTACACAGATCGGAGGTGTTATAGGACTACCATTGCCACAAGGAGCTTTTGCAATAGCGCAAGGAAATCAGACCTATAACGTAATCGGTCTTGATCCATGTGGAGATGTGACATTAACATATGAAGATGAAGTAGAAAATATGGATTGTTTTAGTCCATTTACTCAAGTTATATATAGAACATACACGGCAGTAGATGAAAGTGGAAATGAAGCCATGTCGTGCACGGATACAATCAATGTACTGCGAACAGACCTCTCTACATTAGAATTTCCACCTAATTTCGATGATATAGAAAATGACGCACTTTCTTGTACTGCAAGTTACCCTCTTCCAAGTGTAACGGGTAGCCCAACAGGAGATTTTTGTGATAATGTAGAGATTACATTTGAAGATAGTGAGTTGCTTGATATATGCGAAGGATCTTACAAAATCTTAAGAACTTGGCAAGTGTTTGAATGGTGTAATAGTGAAGTGGTAGAGCATATACAGGTGATTAAAGTAAGTGATGAAGTAGGACCATCTATTTCAGTTACAAGTCCTGATGTTGTATCAACCTCACCTTTAACTTGTGATGGAAGTTTGCTATTGCCAGTCCCATCTATTTCGGATAATTGTACGACTAATCCTACCTACATGGTGGAATCTGAAGCGGGTACATTGGTGCAACAAGGAAGTAATTTCTTTTTGAATGATCTAGAAGTAGGAACCACTACAGTTACGTATACCGCTTTTGATGATTGTGGAAACTTCAACTCAACACAAATTACAGTAACGGTAGAAGATCTTATCTCTCCAGTTGCAGTGTGTGATCAACATACAACCGTTTCTTTGTCATTTGATGAAACTGTGACAGTAGATGCATTAACATTCGATGATGGTTCTTATGACGAATGTACTTCAGTAGATTTCGCTGTGAGAAGAATGACCGATAATTGTGGAGTAGCAGGAAATACGGCTTACGGACCAAGTGTTACATTCTGTTGTGCAGATGTAGGAGATGTGGTGATGGTAGAGTTTAGAGTAACCGATGAAAATGGCTTATCAAATACCTGTATGGTAGAAGTAACTGTTGACGATAAAATTGCACCTGTATTAGTTGCGCCACCGAATGTAACGTTAAATTGTCAAGATGATTATACAGATTTAAATTTAACGGGAGGATTAGCGACTGGATACGATAATTGTGAACTAGATGAAGTAACATTTACAGATATCGTTTCTATTGGTAATTGCGGATCGGGTCAGGTTATACGTGCCTTTACCGTTCAAGATAAAAGTGGATTGACTGCGAACACCTCTCAGATCATCACATTAATAGATAATGATCCATTTGATTTAGGAAATATCAACTTCCCGAACAATGTGACTTTATTCTCATGTGACGATTCTACAGCTCCAGAAGATACAGGAATTCCTACCTTCCAGGATGATGCATGTAGTCAAGTGAGCTATGCGTATTGGGATGATGTATTTGAAATTGCAGATGGAGCTTGTTTACAGATTTACAGAAAATGGACGGTAATCGACCAATGTCAGTATAATGCGACTACAGGATTTGGTTCATGGGAAGATATTCAAGTGATCGAAATTGTCAACAATATTGATCCTGAATTTACAAGTTCGTGTAGTAATGTTTCATTCGATGTATTCGGTTCATGTGAAGGACAAGTGACACTTGAAGTAGAAGCAGAAGATGATTGCACGCAAGCAGAAGACTTGACGTATTCTTGGCGAATAGATGCGTTCAATACAGGAGATCTGGTTTTTGAATTTGAAGGAGAAGGAAAGAGTTTGACCAATACATTCCCTGTAGGAACACATAGAATTATATGGACGGTGCTTGATAACTGTGGCAACAGTGCAGAATGCGATTATTTATTTACAGTGCGAGATGCAAAAGCACCAACACCATATTGTATTTCTACCTTATCAACAGCGGTAATGAATACGAATGGAGAAGTGGTTATATGGGCATCAGATTTTGATCTAGGAGCAACCGATAATTGTACAGCGCAAGGAGATTTAACCATTAGTTTTACAGAATTTGGAGTTACAAATTCAAGAACATTCAGTTGTGCAAATATAACAAATGGAGTAAGTAATTTAATAGAAGATATTCAGATTTGGGTGACAGATGAAGCAGGCAATAAAGACTTCTGTACCGTATCCTTATTGTTAGAAGATAATGAAGCGAATATTTGTGATGATGTAGGAAGTATTACGGTAAGTGGTTCAATAGAAGATACAAAAGGAAAAGAAATAACCGATGTGTCGATTATTGCTACAAGTGCGGTGGAAGAAGTCTTTACTGATGCTACGATAACTGGATCGACCTATTCATTCGACTTATTGCCGAATATGAATTATACGATTTCAGCGGAGAAAAATCTAGGTCCATTGAATGGAATTACAACGATCGATATTGTAATGATTCAACGACATATATTGGCTATAACGCCATTTGATTCCCCTTATAAAACGATAGCAGCAGATGTGGATAATAATGCGAAAGTTAATGGTCTTGATATCATTCAGATTCGTAAATTATTATTGGGTTATCAGGAGGATTTTGTGAATGGTCAGGAGTCTTGGAGATTCGTTAAGAAAGATCAAGAATTTGCAGATAATTTCGATGTATTCCCATACGAAGAAACGATTGAAGTAGATTTTACAGGAGATATGGGGAATAAGGATTTTGTAGGGGTTAAGATTGCGGATATTAATGGTTCAGCAGATCCTTCAGAGTTGATATCAGATGCAGATGCACGATCGAATGAGCAACTTGATTTCTTTGTGAATAATATGGAATTCGAGAAAGGTGAACTTCTAGAGATTCCAGTGTATGCAGAAAACTTTGAACATATGTTAGCCTATCAAATGACGCTTGAATACAATGCGGCATTGATAGAAGTATTGGATATAGAAAGTGGAGAGCTTGAAGTAACGGAGCAAGATGTGAATATGGCTTTCGCCCAAAAGGGATATATTACTACAGTATGGAGTTCTTCGAAACCAGTAGATGCAAAAGATGTATTGTTTACGCTTATAGTAGAGGCTAAGAAGGCGGGTACATTAAATGACATGTTTAGTACTTCGGATAGAGTTACGAGAACATTGAGTTATCGTTCGATGGATCAAGCCGATGGTATTTCATGGAAAGTACGTTCCAATGGGATAGATGCAGAAGAGATTAAGACACTGGAAGCGAGCGTATCACCGAACCCATTTAGTGATGTGGCTGTGATACGATTTGAGTTACCGACAAGTACAGAAGTGGTACTTCATGTATTTGACATGGAAGGACGACAGGTGATGAAGAAGGAACAAGCATTCGGAGCAGGGTTTCATACGATTGAATTAAATGCTTCGATGTTGAACGGGAGTGGGGTGTACTATTATAGTATTACAACCAAAGAAGATTCTGTAAGTGGAAGAATGATCTTAATTGATTAATAAATAGAATGATATGAAATGCTTTAGGCATGTAATATAGTAGAGTGAATTTATTTAGACGATGCCGTCAGTAACAGAGTTGCTGGCGGTTTTTTAGTTGTAGACAAGGATTTTAAATAAAACAT
>JAHDGD010000025.1:23042-38159 GCA_020627825.1 Saprospiraceae bacterium | reverse complement strand
GTATAATTGAAAAAAAGTGCTAGTTAGATAGAATAATGGATAAGGAATAAAATCATACTGCAAATAGGAATATGACATCCTTCAAAAAAATAAGACGAATTATCATTTTGGGTTCTTTGCTAGTGGCATGTATCCTTTATGCAATGTCTTTACGAAAACCCCTTTTCCAGAATGTTTCGTATTCTACTGTATTATTTGATGATGCAGGAAATTTATTATCTGCCACCATCTCTGATACAGAACAATGGTATTTTGAACCCTCAGGTGTTCTTTCCGAAAAATATAAGACTGCTTTAATTACATATGAAGATAAACGCTTTTATAAACATATAGGAATAGATTTCAAAGCTATAGCACGAGCAATACGTCTTAACCTCAAACACAAGAAAATAGTAAGTGGAGGATCTACAATTTCGATGCAAACCATCAGATTGAGTAAGGGGAATCCACCAAGAACTGTATGGCATAAAATAATAGAAATTATCTTAGCAACACGTCTAGAGATCAAACACAGTAAGGAGGAAATTCTTCAGTATTATGCAGCACATGCTCCTTTTGGAGGAAATGTAATAGGTGTTGATGCAGCATGTTGGCGATATTTTAATAAATCACCTGAAAAGTTAAGTTGGAGTGAGGCAGCTTTATTAGCTGTATTACCGAATAGCCCAGGATTAATTCATACGGAACGAAATAGGAAAACCCTAAAGAAAAAGAGAGATCGTTTACTTTATCGATTATTTACATATGGAAAAATTGATGAAACAACATATGAAAGTGCCCTTTTGGAATCCATTCCAAGAAGACCCAAAAAATTACCTCATTTAGCAGATCATTTTCTTCATTTTGCAAAAGCACAAACTGGAAAAGCACAAATCCATTCAACAATCCGATCAGAAATTCAGAAAAAATGTCTTCAAATTGCACAAACTGAAAGCAGGAAACTAAAGACCAATTATATCGAAAATCTGGCGATTTTAGTATTGGATATAGAAACACAAACCGTCTTGGCATATGTAGGAAATGAAGACCGTAGTAATAAGGCCTATTACAACGATATGGTTCAGGCCCAAAGAAGTACTGGAAGTGTTTTAAAACCATTTCTTTATGCAAGTGCATTGGAAGAAGGGTTGATATCAGAAGGTAGTTTTCTACCTGATTACCCATTTTCAATTGATGGATTTACAACAAAAAATTATTCTGGTGAACATACTGGTTTAATCAAAGCTAATATAGCATTGCAAAAATCACTAAACATCCCATTTTCCTATTTATTACAACAATATGGAGTAGAAAAATTTCTTCATTTGACAAAAGAATTGGGTCTTCGTGGTATCAATAAATCCAGTTCGCATTATGGAATTCCATTAATTTTGGGAGGAGCAGAGAGTAGTTTATGGGATTTGACACATGCGTATGCAAGTATGGGTTCTATACTGAATACATATTTAAAACAAAATGGATACTATATAAAACATCCAGTGTATACATCATGCTTGACAAAAGATTGTAAACAAATAGAACAAGACTTAACCTTATCATCAAGTTTATTTAAAGCTGAACATATTTGGTTGACCTTTGAAAATTTAAAAGAAGTGAATCGGCCATCACAAGAAGGGGAATGGAAACAATTTTCAAGTAGTATTCCAGTCGCATGGAAAACAGGAACAAGCAATGGTTTTAAAGATGCGTGGGCTATAGGAGTTAATGGCAAATATGCAATAGGAGTTTGGGTAGGAAATAGCAACGGAGAAGGGAGACCAGGTATTGTAGGTTCTCAAGTCGCAGCACCAATTTTTTTTCGCGTATTGCATTCATTGGATGGGCATAAAACATTTGAAATACCGATTGATGATTTAACAAGAATACCAACGTGTTCTATTTCAGGAGAACTAGCTAATTCAGCATGCCCTATTGATTCTACTTACATTTCTTCTAGTAGTCGATATCTTACTACGTGCACCTATCACCAATACATTTTAGTGGATAAAACAGGATCATTCAAGGTGAAAAAAAGTTGTTACAGTGCGAACAAAGAACAAAAAGTCGAATTCTCCATTCCTCCTCACATTGCTTATTATTATAAACAGAAAAATATGTATACAGCGCCATTGCCTGCTCATCCATCATGTGTTAGTCTACAGCAAAATGAGAAGGTTAATATAATTTATCCACAAGATGATGTTCAAATTTATCAACCAAAGGTAGGACAAGAAGAACGAAATAAGTTTGTACTAAAAGCATATCACTTGAATGAGGATGCAAGATTGATGTGGCATTTAGATGAACGTTTTTTGGGTTCAACCCAAAAAATTCATGAAATGAGTGTATTACTAGATGAAGGAATTCATACGCTTTTGGTGATCGACGAATATGGAAATAAGGATGAAACGAGTTTTGAAATTCTACAATAAAAAGTAAATTTACAGTCTACGAATTCAATATAAATGGCAAAAAAAAGGACGTTAACCCCGCTGCAACGGCAGTTACATACAACAATATTTGAAGCGGATACGCCAGCGGGTAAACGATTCGACATTATATTGATGTTGTTTATTGTATTAAGCATTGTCCTTGTTAACTTGGAAAGTGTACCCTCCATTAATAATAAATATGGAGATCTTTTGTACATATGTGAATGGATTCTCACAATATTTTTCACAATAGAATATGCATTACGAATTTACTGTTCTTATCGCAGGAGAATTTATGCGTTATCATTTTACGGGATTATTGATCTACTGGCTATTATCCCTACTTACTTAAGTATTTTTATAACAGGAACACACTCTCTGATTATCATAAGAGCCCTTCGTTTATTAAGAGTTTTCAGAATATTCAAGATGGTAGGATTCATGAATCAAGGAAGTTTTATCATAAATGCATTGAAGGCAAGTAGAGATAAGATTTTTATTTTCATGTTTTTCATATTCGTGATGGTCAATATTGTAGGAAGTATCATGTATCTAGTGGAAGGAGGCGCAAATTCTGGATTTGACAGTATACCAAGATCCATTTACTGGGCCATCGTTACTATGACGACTGTGGGATATGGGGATATTTCACCTGTTACTGAATTCGGTCAATTTCTAGCTGCTGTGGTTATGATTTTAGGATATGCTGTTATTGCAGTGCCTACTGGAATTGTATCATCACAAATGATTAGTTCTTCAAAAAACCAAGAAGACATCAGCACCCAAGTTTGCATGAATTGCGGTAAAGAAGGACATGATACCGATGCTGAATATTGTAAATATTGCGGCAGTTTGATTAATCTTTAGTTACAACTTTACAGGAAGTTTTTCATCCTATTTTACCTGATTATTTGGGTAGACGAAGTACATGGATTAAACGCTTCACACTATATTTACCTGCTCCATTTACCATAAGTAACAACAAACCTCCTATAATGGCTATGTTTTTCATAAACATGATGGATTGAACACGTTTTACATCGGCAGGATCATTCCAAAAAGAGTACACGATAAAGGTAACCGGAATGAGATAACACAACAATAATATTGCACCAAGATTAGCATAATATCCTATAAGAACTAAGGTCGCCCCTAGCACCAAAAGAGTAATGACTGTAATCAATAGAAAATCTTGATTCCAAGTAATACCATAAACAGACATTGTATTTTTGGTTTTCGCATAAAAGGTAATGGAATCATATACTTCATAAATAAACATAATGGAAAGAAGTACTCTTGCTAACAAATCGAAAATGGGCTTCATTCTATGAGAATTAATTCGTTGATGGGGAACATTCCCTTAAATTCGTAACAGCCAAAAAAAAATCGAATAATACAACATGATTGTATTATTCGAATGTTGGGTATTTTATCAAGGCCACGCAAATTTAATGAAATTATAAATTTAATGCCACTAAATCCTTGAAATTCAAACACATATTTCTATTTTACATGTATAAAGAAAATGATCACAGAATCTTATACATGTATCTCTCAGAGTGTTTCTGAAACTTTTCTAGCAATGAATTCTCCATCCATACAAGCTGATAATATCCCTCCAGCGTATCCTGCCCCTTCTCCACAAGGAAAGAGTCCTTTTATTTCAGGGTGTTGTCCTGTTTTTGAACTACGAGGGATTCGAATAGGAGAACTTGTTCTACTTTCTATACCAATAAATTGTGCTTCATTCGTTACATATTTTTTATTCCGTTTCCCAAATGCTTCTAATCCTTTTCGAATTCTATTCACAATAGGAGAAGGAAGTAACTCATGTAAAGGGGCACTGTAAATACCAGGAATATAGGAAGTTTCATGTAAAGGAATAGCACTTGAACCATTAAGAAAGTCCATAACATTTTGAGCAGGTGCTTTTTGGGACCCATCCCCATTTTTCCATAACTTTTGTTCAATTTCCTTTTGAAAGTCTAATCCTGCAAATAATCCGCTTGAACTGTGTTTACGAAAATCTTTGTGGTCAACGGCTGTTACAAAACCACTATTGCTAAATGGTGAATCTCTTCTGCTTAATGACATACCATTAACAACTAGCTCTCCTGGTGCGGTTGATGCTGGAACAATCAAGCCACCTGGACACATACAGAAACTAAAAACTCCTTTATGGTCTATTTCTGTGGCTAACCTATAACTTGCAGCAGGTAAATTTTCATGTCTTGGAGAATGGCGATATTGCATTTCATCTATCAGCGATTGCGGATGTTCAATCCGCATTCCAATTGCATAATCTTTCGCTTCAAGCATGATATTTTTCTTATGCAAAAGTTCAAAGATATCCCGTGCACTATGACCTGTAGCAAGGATTAATGAAGAGCAATCATATCTATCTCCATTTTCAAGTTTTATTCCTTTCAGTTCATTTCCAACAATCAAAATATCCGTCACCCATGCATTAAAATGGACTTCTCCACCGTGATGTTCTATTGTTTCACGAAGAGCAGAAACGATTTTAGGTAACTTGTTTGAACCAATATGAGGATGTGCATCATATAAAATATCTTCAGGAGCTCCATGTTCATGGAGCGTCTCCAGAATAGCGCTAATTTTCCCTCTTTTATATGATCTCGTGTATAATTTCCCATCACTGTATGTACCTGCCCCACCCTCACCAAAACAATAATTAGAATGTGGATTAACAGTGCCTTCTTGTTGAATTGCACGAAGATCACGTCTTCGATCCCTTACATTCTTACCTCTATCAAATATAATAGGACGGATTCCTCGTTTTAATGATTCAAGAGCAGCAAAATATCCTGCTGGTCCAGCACCTACAATGACAACTTCATGCTCTGACTGATGTACATTTTGGTATACTGTACTTTGTCCAGATGTACCTTTATTTTCCCTCTCATAATGCAACTCATATCGTAAAAGATAAAAAATGTTACGCTGCCGTGAATCCAAAGACTTTCTCTTTAAAACAAACTTGTGGAGTCTATGATTTCGTGATTTTTTCTGTTGAATTTTTTGTTCAATATATACAGGATCATTTATAAATTCCACCCCAATTTTAATCTCAATGATTTCAGGTTCCATCATAAAGCCTTCTTAATTCTGATACATTTTTCCATCAATTGCTCCAATTCTACTAGAGGGAGCATGTTTGCACCATCGGAAAGAGCTTCTGAAGGATTGGGATGGGTTTCAATAAATAATCCATTCGTACCAGCTGCAACAGCTGCTTTAGCTATTGTTTCAATCATTCTCGGTCTTCCTCCTGTAATGCCTGAAGCTTGATTGGGTTGTTGTAAGGAATGTGTGACGTCCATTACAACAGGATATCCATGTTGTTGCATGATCGGAATACTTCTCATATCGACCACGAGATCAGTGTACCCAAATGTAGTTCCACGTTCAGTTTGTAATACTTGATTATTGCCAGAATCAACAATTTTAGCAATAGCAAATTTCATGGCTTCAGGGCTCAAAAATTGGCCTTTCTTTATGTTTATAATTTTTCCTGTCTTTGCAGCAGCAACAAGCAAATCTGTTTGACGACACAAAAAAGCAGGTATTTGAAGAATATCAGCATATTCAGCTGCAAAAAGTGCATCTTGTTCTGAATGTATATCCGTGATAATAGGTAGATTAAATTGAGCACCAACTTGGGCCAATAAAGTTATTGCTTTTTCATTGCCTATCCCTGTAAAGGAATCAAGTCTGCTTCTATTGGCTTTCTTGTAACTTGCCTTAAAAACAATATGTACATTAAATTTTTCTTTTAATCTAGCTAATTCACTCGCTACTTCAATCAAAACTTCTTCACTTTCTACTGCACAAGGACCCGTTAGAAAAAATAAAGAATTAGGATTTTGTAGATGTTTAAATAAATCGATCATGCTGCAAAGGTATTACAAATAAGGTGAATAATAATTCGAAACTCCTAGCTGCAAAAATTTAAGAAGAAAGTTTTGTCTTTAGACCTTAAAAAAGTTTTTTCAATGGTTTAGATGATAATCAACGTATATATTCTCACTATACAATAGGTATTTTAAGATTCATAGATTGCAAATCACAATACATTGACAATCAATATTTTGTCATAAAATCCTATTATATACTTCATGTTTGTATACAAAATGTATAGGTCTTTAATGACTAACAATATCCTATTTATATCCTTACATTTAGGATGATATTTGGCATATCAATTATTAGTCAAAATTAAAGCATGATCAAATGAAACAATGTAAAATTCTATTTGTATTCAAAATTCCACTACTAACTTTTATATTCATTTTATTCACGTCCTTTACAGGATACAGCCAAAATCAAAACGTGAGGGTTGTTAAAGACAATGATGGTCATAAATTATTGGTCAACAATAAACCCTTCATGATTAATGGAATGAACTGGGATTATGTACCTATCGGAACAGATGTTGTTAATGTAGAATTCTGGAAAAAGCCTGACCATATCATTAAAGCAGCACTTGATGATGAGATGTCTTTATTACAAAATATGGGTGTAAACACAATCCGTGTATACACTGGAATTCAACCCAAATGGATTACATACATTTATGACAATTATGGAATTTACACTATGCTTAATCATACATTTGGTCGATATGGTTTAACGATTGACGGTGTGTGGACTCCTGTCACTGAGTATGACGATCAAAAAACGATAGATTTACTTATGTCAGAGACTAGGGCCCTTGTCGAAGAATATAAAAACACAAGAGGGTTACTTTTATACTTGCTAGGAAATGAGAATAATTATGGATTATTCTGGCAAGGAGCTGAAACTGAAGATTTCCCTGATGGAGAAGATCGAATAAACGCAATAGGTGAAGCAAGAGGGCGACCTATGTATAAGCTGATGAACGATGCCGCTGTAATGATGAAATCTATGGATAGTTCACATCCTGTTGCTATCTGTAATGGAGACCGACTTTTCATTGAAATTATTGCACAAGAATGTAAAGATGTTGATATCTATGGAACAAATGCCTACAGAGGGGAATCGTTTGGGGATTTATTTCAAGTTGTAAAAGATCAATGTGACAAACCAATCATGTTTACTGAGTTTGGATCAGATGCATATAATGCAATTAAGAATCAAGAAGATCAGAAAATGCAGGCGTATTACATGGTGAAAAACTGGAAAGAAATTTACGAAAACGCAGCTGGTCTTGGAAAATCAAATAATTCAATTGGTGGTTTTACATTTCAATTTTCAGATGGATGGTGGAAAGCGGGTTTTGATGATAGAAAAGACGCAGATACACATCAAACAGAATCTACTTGGAACGCAGGTGGATACAAAATAGATGAAGCATTTCCTGGCGCAAATAATATGAACGAAGAGTGGTTTGGGATTTGCGCCAAAGGTCCAACAAACGAAATTGGTTTATATACACTTTATCCAAGAGCTGCATACTATGCACTTCAAGAAGCACACAGTTTATATCCTTACGCTGAAGGAACTACTTTATTATCTGTCCAGAACTATTTCTCAAATATAAACTTGACAAATGCCATGCTGAAGGCTAGAGGGGACAAAGCAGCATTATCTGGTCAAGGAAGTGATAAGATCAGTGTCAATAATTTTCAAGCCAAACTAGAAGTCATTAATACAGGTGGTCATTTATTAACCACTCCTGAAACAGCCGATCCTGACAAAGAAGTTTTTCCTAATCAGACGGGATTTGATCACATGCAATCGTTTTTCGTGGGTATTGCGGCACGACCAGCAACGAATATAAGAGGAAGTGTCAATTTCAATATTGTGGGAAATGTTGCACAAAATCCTATTAACGAGATCTTCTACGAAAATACAGCACGTCCGATAGTCGTTGATTCTGAAAACGGTGAAGTGATCCTTACCGACAACAATAGGGTTCGAGTATATAATGCAGAATTAGAATGGAATGCAAAGCTGTTCAATTTAAAATATTTTTATAGAACTGGTCATTTCCATTGGGGATATGAAGGAGACTTCTTTGGTCTTTACCCTGAAGCAAATTATGGACCGAATCTTGACCTTTACAATGGAGAGATTAATGGAATGGAGGTAGAAGGAAAAGGTAAGCTAGGAGGATTTTCAGCTGCTATAGGACCTCAACTGTGGTGGGGAGCTAACCCTACAATGTTATACAAATACAGAAAAGAAATAAAGCATTGGAAAGTAACAGGAATATATCATAGAGATTTTCAAACGAACATTAACATTAATCCAGCTACAGGTCAGCGTGAATTAAATGCGAATCAAGTACGAAGTGGTGTAATACCTCCATGGGCAACTGAACGTGCTACACTTTCCGTCGAGAAAGAAATAGGAAAAAGACTAGAAGTTACGTTTGGGGGAATTTGGGGCGGAAGTCCATTAAATGGAATAGGATACCAAGATATTACAGATGCTGGCGAGATAGT
The DNA here is from genome assembly GCA_020627825.1 of Saprospiraceae bacterium. Classification (GTDB taxonomy): domain Bacteria; phylum Bacteroidota; class Bacteroidia; order Chitinophagales; family Saprospiraceae; genus JAHDFB01. The sequence goes on along the minus strand of JAHDGD010000025.1, from coordinate 29,296 downwards.
CGTTGATCGCATAAAACCATCTGATAACTGGGGAGGGAAAATGAAATTGACTTATGATGCAGGCAAGTTAAAATGGTATGGACAAGGATCCATCATGGGATTGGTTGCAAATGGTGGTGTGGATCAAACTTTAACTTTCACAGGTTGGACATTGAAAGATAGTGGAAGTGGAAATATGAACAATGTTCTTACAGGTTTTACTTATAATATCGGCAATTTTCAAATTGCTCCAAATTTCATGTGGCAAAAACCCTTGGTAGATCCAATGCCAAATGATGTTGGCGCACCAGGTAGACTACGAAATTGGATAAGTGATCCATTTGCAGTAAGAGGAGGGAATCGAGAAACTACAGCATACGAACTATTGATTACATATGATCCTACACCTGGAACATGGATGTACGAATGGAATAACGATAAATCTGAAGATGCAAAATTTGCAATGAACCTTGGTTTTGTTTATCGTCAACACCACACTGCTCAAGATGCTCATATTGGATTTTTAGCTAATCGAACATTTTTTGCATTTCCTAATTCTGCTCCACAGCAAGATTTATGGGAAGTTAATTCAAGAGTTGTTTCAAAACTAACTAATGAAACAGGAATCATTGCAAAGATATATTATGGAAATGGCCAAGCTAATGGTGATAGTGATCGCCTTATAAATCGATATGGAGCTGATGTAAGAGCGCTTCATAAGTCATTCAAGTTACAAGGTCATATTAAGATGAATGACTGGGGTCCATTCGACTATCACCGAGATTTCAACCTCACATATCCTGTTCAAACAATGCTTGACTTATCAATGAATCTAGGTAATCCAGATTGGTTTGCATTACCTGGCACATCGCTTGGTATTAGAGGAATATGGCGTTCTTTAAACGAATTTTCACCAAGATATGCTCCTCTAGCTGCTGATGCATTCCAAGAGCCTCCAATAAGTCCTGTAGGATTTCCAAATGGTTCTGAATGGGAAATTAGAACGTATCTACATGTAAACATTGGTAAATAATTAAAAAGGAAAAAATGAAAAAGAAAATATATAAAACACCGTATTGGTATATAACAGGATTTTTATTGTTGTTCTCAATTGGATGCGAAAGAGAAATTTCTGAAGACGCGGTACCAGCAAAATTCGACACAACAGGAGACATCTTTACAGATAATTTTGTTGGAATGGGTTCTGACTTTTACTTTCCTTTTGCAGATTCAAAATTGGATGCATTCTCGGTTGACAACGAAGTAGGATTTGAGAGTAATGCATCGTACAGAGTTGATGTACCAAATGCATCTGACCCAACTGGAAATTATGCTGGCGCTATTTTAAGAATTGACGGAGCTGGAAGAGATTTAACAGGATATGATGCATTGACTTTTTATGCGAAAGCATCTCAAGGGGTTGTGCTAAGTGAAGTAGGATTTGGACAAGACTTTTTTGACAATGCTTTTCAAGTAAGTGCTTCAGGTCTTGCAATAGGAACAAACTGGAAGAAATACACTATTCCAATTCCAGATGCTTCGAGACTAATTCAAGAAAGAGGTGTTTTTTGGTATGCAGATGGAACAGAAGATACAAATGGTCAAGGATATACGTTATGGTTCGATGAAATGCGATTCGAAAGATTAGGCACAATAGGGCAAGCAAGACCAAAAATAAACAATGGCCTTGATGGAACAATAGAAAGCTTTTTTGGGGCTACGACCCGAATAGAAGGAATAAGTGAGACCTTCAATTTATCTAATGGAGAAGATATAACAATAAATATTTCTGGTAGTTACTTTAGCTTCAATTCATCGGATCCATCAATTGCGACTGTAGACGATTCTGGCTTAGTCACCATTGTAGGAGGACCTGGTTCGGCACTTATCACAGCGACATTAGGCGGTATGGATGTACAGGGATCTTTAACGGTTATTTCAAAAGGAGACTTCTCTGCAGCGCCCATTCCTTCTAGAGATGCAAGTAGTGTAATTTCTATATTTAGTGATACATATGAAAACGAACCAGTAGATTTTTACAATGGATTCTATGCACCTTTTCAAACAACAACTTCCAATGATTTTGCAGTAAATGGAGATAATATATTGAATTATGAAAATTTCAACTTCGTAGGAATAGAGTTCAATCAAAATGTTCCTACAATAAATGGAAAATTGGCTACTCATTTTCACATGGATGTATTTGTACCCGGATCAATTCCTAGCAATGCAGATTTAAGAATTGCTATAGTAGACTTTGGAGGTGATGGTTCATTTGGAGGAAATGATGATGTTTCAATTTTCCAAGATTTCCAACTTGGATCTGCAGCTGATCAATGGATATCACTTGATATGGATCTTTCAAGTTTAAATCCGAAAACAAATCTCGGTCAAATAGTTCTTTCAGGGGATGGACCAGGGACTCCACCATCAAATTTCTTTGCTGACAATCTATACTTTTACAGAGAAGATGGGTCTAATATAAGTCCAGAAACTGTTGAATTACCGCTTGATTTTGAGATTTCTAATACATCAAATTATGTATTTGTAGGTTTTGAAGGTGCAGAATCTGAAATTGTGTCCAACCCCGATCAAAGCGGATTAAACACTTCTTCAACAGTTTTGAGAACTGTCAAAACAAATGGTTCGCAATTCTTTGCTGGTACTTTTATCGACCTTGATAATCCAATCGATTTTAGTCAAACTCAAAAGCTATCCATTAAAACTTGGTCTCCTAAAGCTGGAATTCCGATCCGTATTGCACTTGAACGAAATGATGGGGGTGCAGCTCAAGTTTTTGTGGACGTCAATACAACAACTACCGAAGAATGGGAGGAATTAATATTCAACTTCTCAGGTGTAGCAGACCCTTCTGCAGATTATAATAGAATTGTCATATTCAATGAGTTTATCGTAGATCTTCCGGGAGATGGAAGTACGTACTATATAGATGATATTACATTAACCAATTAAAATTAATCTAGTGAAAAATCTTTCGAATCCAATTCAACTAACTAGTTTCTACATACTTATTATCGCTTTTTGTTTATCAGTTAATTCATGTGAAATAGACGATACGCAAAGAGTAATCAATTTCACCAACCTTGTATGGGAAGATAATTTTGATGGTGATGGTGCTCCAAGTTCATCGAATTGGACTTATGACATAGGAGACGGATCGGATCAAGGAATTCCGGGATGGGGAAATAATGAATTACAATATTATACGAACAGATCAGAAAATGTGATCATTCAAAATGGGATGTTGGAAATCACTGCAAGACAAGAGCAATTTCAAGGTCGAAACTATACATCTGGACGCATCTTAACAAAAGGTCTTTTTGAGCAGAGTTATGGGAGATTCGAAGCTCGAATTAAACTTCCATGGGGTCAAGGATTATGGCCAGCTTTTTGGATGTTAGGTGATGATGACAATGGTGCTATCCAATGGCCCCAACGAGGAGAAATTGATATCATGGAGAATAGAGGAAACGAACCTACTATAACACATGGAAGTGTACATGGTCCCGGCTATTCTGGCGGTGAAGCCATTACTAAAAGTTATGAAGTTGAGAATAGCCGATTGGATACGGAATTTCATATCTATGGGATCGAATGGGGTCCAGATTATATCAATTATTATATAGATGATGTACTATACAATCAGATTACTCCTGAGGATGTCACTGGAGAATGGGTTTTTAATGACAATCCATTTTACATGATATTAAACGTTGCGGTAGGAGGTTCTTTTTCAGGAAATCCAAATTCAACTACTATTTTCCCTCAAACCATGTATGTTGATTACGTAAGAGTGTATTCAGCTGAATAATTTTATTAAGCCATAATAGTTACTAATATTTTTTAAGGAGTGATAACTATGAATATGATTTCAGAACAAGTAGTTAATGAAAAGCAAGATCCTGTTTCATTTACAACATCCGTAATACAAGGTGAAACATTTTATAAAATTTCTAATGTAGATAAACTCAGCCCATTTTTCATGAGTATTGTTAGTGATCTAGACCATTGGATGTTTATATCGAGTAATGGCGGATTAACAGCAGGGAGAAAAAATGCTGAATATGCACTATTCCCATATGCAACTGATGATAAAATTACAGAGAATGCAGAAAATACGGGTTCAAAAACAATAATTAAGATTCGGAATGCAAACCAAACCCTTGTATGGGAACCTTTTTCTCTTCGAAGTGAAGCTTTATTCCAAGTCAAAAGAAATTTATACAAAAGTCTATATGGAAATAAAATTAGATTTGAAGAAATCAATCAAGACTTGGGACTTCAATTCAGTTACGAGTGGAACTCCAGTTCAAAATATGGATTTGTTCGAAAATCCTATTTAAAGAACATTTCCTCTCATCCTTTTTCGATAGACCTTATAGATGGTATTCAAAACATAATGCCTTCAAATGTTCCCAGTGATTTACAAAATGGAACAAGCAATTTAGTTAATGCGTATAAAAGATCAGAACTTCATAAAAGTAGCAAGCTCGGCATATATGCTTTAAGCGCAATCATCGTAGATCGTGCTGAGCCTAGTGAAGCCCTTAAAGCAAATACAGCCTGGTCTTGGATGAATAGAGAACGCGATATTCTTTTATCTTCAAATCAATTAAATGCTTTTAGAAATGACGAGAAAGTTTTCCCTGAACAAGATGTAAAAGGCGAAAAAGGATCATATTTTATAAAATGCACATTAGATCTTGCAGAACAACAAGAAGAAAATTGGATGATCATTGCTGATGTCAATAAAAATCATGCAAAGGTTGTTGATCTTATTCATGAAATAGAGCATGAAAAGGATCTTTTTTCCACTATTGCTAAGGACATCCAAAAAGGGACTGATCATCTTGTTAAACTGAATACTTCAGCTGATGGTAATCAATTAACTGCTGATTCCTTAAAAGATGCCCGACATTTCTCTAATGTCCTTTTCAACATTATGCGAGGAGGAATCTTTGATTACAATTATTCGATTAGAAAATCTGATTTTTCGGATTACCTTCAACGTGCTAACAAAGATGTTTATAATGCGCATAAAAAATTACTTAAGACTCTTAATTCAAGTACTGATTTACACGCGCTAAAATCTTTATTACTTTTATCAGATGATAAAAACTTTCAACGTTTAATCATCGAATATTTACCATTAAAATTTAGTCGTAGACACGGAGATCCAAGTAGACCCTGGAATCGATTTTCTATAAATATGGTGAATGAAGAAGATGGTTCTATAGTTTTAGATTATGAAGGAAATTGGCGTGATATATTTCAGAATTGGGAAGCGACCATCCACTCATTTCCTGAATTTATCGAAGGTATGATCTTTAGATTTCTCAATGCTTCCACTTTTGATGGATACAATCCATATCGGATTACGAAAAGTGGTTTTGACTGGGAAGTTATCGAACCACATGATCCATGGTCATATATAGGCTACTGGGGAGACCATCAAATTATATATTTACTCAAATTTTTAGAATTTATAGAAGCGCATCAACCAGGCAAACTTTCTGATTATTTCGAAAAAGATATATTCGCTTATGCACAGGTTCCGTATAAAATAAAGCCATATAACAAAATTGTCCAAGATCCAAAAGATACAATCGTATTTGACGAAAAAGAAGACTTATTAATCCGAAATCTACAAAGGGAGTTAGGTGCTGATGGGGCACTTTTGAAAAATAAAAATGCACTCATACACTCTGTTAATTTCATAGAGAAGATTCTGGCTACTTTATTAGCAAAAATGACCAATTATATACCAGAGGGCGGCATATGGATGAATACGCAACGCCCTGAATGGAATGACGCGAATAATGCATTGGTAGGAAATGGTATTTCCATGGTTACTTTGTATTATATGCGAAGATTTATTAGCTTTTTTGAGTCCATCTTAGTAAAAAGTACTTCTCAAGACTTCCATATTTCAGAGGAACTTCAGCATTATTTTAAAGAAGTTTCCCAAATTTTGAAAGCATTTTCTCCTAATTCACAAGGCTATACAGATGGTCAAAGAAAAGAAGTCACAGATGCCTTAGGATACTCTGCTTCGAAGTATAGAGAACAGATTTATAAAGAAACTTTTAATGGGAATAAAAAGTCGATTTCAAAAAAAGAGCTTATTGACTTCTTTTCTTCATGTCTAGCACATTTAGATCACACGATAAAAGCAAATAAAAGATCTGACAATTTATATCATGCTTATAATTTATTAACCATAAATGATTCTGGCTACAGTATTTCATATTTAC
>JAHDGD010000025.1:21608-22942 GCA_020627825.1 Saprospiraceae bacterium | reverse complement strand
CATGCTTATAATTTATTAACCATAAATGATTCTGGCTACAGTATTTCATATTTACAAGAAATGCTAGAAGGTCAAGTGGGCATATTAAGTGCTAAAATCCTTAAAGCGGATGAAGTTCTAGAAGTTCTAGATGCACTGAAAAAAAGTGCACTTTTCAGAGCCGATCAATACAGTTATCTTTTATATCCAGCAAAAAAGCTTCCTGGCTTTTTAGAAAGAAATAATGTACCTCCCCGCCTTGTAGAGAGTTCATCTGTTCTTATGACATTAATTAATGATCAAAATACAGAAATTATAGAACAAGATCGAAATGGAAAATTTCATTTTAATAGCTCGTTTAGAAACGTAACAGACCTCAAGAATGCAATAGAAAAAATGAAAATAGACTCTTATAAAAGTCTATTTACCAAGAAAGAAGAGCGCATCATTTACAACATATATGAAGCTGTGTTCAATCACAAAAAATTTACAGGAAGATCAGGTACTTTTTATGGATATGAAGGACTGGGATCAATTTATTGGCATATGGTCTCCAAGTTGTTACTTGCTGTTTATGAGTGCAGTGATACCGCCATCCAGCAAAACGAAAATAAAGAGATTATAGGTAGAATTTTAGAACACTTTTACGAAATTTACGAAGGCATAGGTGTACACAAGTCTCCATCACTTTATGGCGCTTTCCCTACAGATCCATATTCACATACACCAAGTAATAAAGGGGCACAACAACCTGGAATGACGGGTCAAGTAAAAGAAGATATCTTAAGTAGATTTGGTGAACTAGGAATCAGAATTTCAGATGGTCAATTATCATTTGACCCTTGTTTGTTAAGAGCTTCAGAATTTCTTACTGAAAAGAAAGAGTTCATTTTTCACAACATTCATGGACAAGTGAAGAGAATTTCCTTAAATCCTGGAATGTTGGCCTTCATGTATTGTCAGGTTCCTATTGCCTATAAGATTTCAGCTCATGACAAAATCAACATTTTTTATAAAGATGGAACAAGAGATGAACGAGATGGTTGGTCTTTAACTACTGAGGAAAGCCGTCTTATCTTCAATCGCACAGATGATATTGAAAGAGTCCTAGTTTTGATTACACCTTCTTATTTGAAATAATATATGATGACTTGTATTTCTATAGAATCTTATTTTAATTCAGTAAAGAGGAGCATTTTACTACTAATCTTTTGCGGCATTGCTGTTTGTTTTAATTCATGTAAAGATGGAGGTGAAAATCTTAAAAAAGAGACCATTACGGCAGAACAAATTCTAGGAAACAAAGAATACAGATCAATATCATATGGAGGATATAGAATGTCTACTAGAGATAA
>JAHDGD010000025.1:0-21508 GCA_020627825.1 Saprospiraceae bacterium | reverse complement strand
GATATTGTCAAGATCATAGCAGTAGGAAATGAAGCTATGGTAAAATGGGCAGCAAGTTATTATGTGCAGCCTGAAGTAATTTTGAAATGGGTAAATCATTTACAAGAACTTAAACGAAAAGGAGAATTACCGAAGGAACTCTGGATAACGTCTTCTGATAATTTCGCATCATGGGGAGGTGGAGGAGCAGAATATCATGTTCCATCATTGGACAGTCTTATAAAAGCAGTAGATTTCATATCACTCCATACCTACCCTATGCACGACACACATTATAATCCCGATTTTTGGTATGCTCATAAAAACGAAGATCAACAATCTGATTCCATGAGAATAGCATATGCAATGGAATCTTCCTTACAATATGCACAAAATCAATACAATGCAGTTGCAAAATATGTACATTCAATAGATAAAAATAAAAAACTTCATATAGGGGAAACTGGTTGGGCAAGCTCTTCAGACGGTTTCTATGGTATGAAAGGTTCTGCAGCTTGTGATGAATATAAACAAGCATTATATCATGATGCTATGCGAAAATGGACAGAAAACAATGGCATAAGTTGTTTTTTCTTTGAAGCGTTTGATGAGCCATGGAAAGATGCCGGCAACCCTCAAGGATCAGAGAATTTCTTTGGACTTTTTACAAAACTAGGAGAAGCAAAATATGTACTATGGGATGAAGTAGATCAAGGTTTATTTGATGGATTATCTAGAGGATCAAGAAACGTAGTTAAAACTTTTGACGGTGATATAGAAAAAGTAATGAGAACAGTGGGGCTTCCGCCCAAAGTGAATCAAGAATAAGATGAATAGATCCTACTTAATATCGTCCCTATTTATAACTATTATATTGTTATGTATGAATTGTACAACAGATTCTTCCATTTGGAAATGTAAAGTAATAGAAACGTCTGAGGCAGGGAATAAAATGAAGGTCATTGATTCATTCGTATCTGCCCAAAAATCCGTTACAATTTCTTTGGACCCATCCAAAACATACCAAACTATAACAGGAATAGGTGGTTCATTTACAGAATCTTCGGCTTATTTATTGAATAAACTAAGTCCCCAAAACAGAGAACTTATATTAGAAGCTTATTTTGGTGAAAGTGGAGCACAATATTCACTTACAAGAACACATATTAATTCATGTGATTTTTCATTAAGTAATTACGCTTATGTTTCAGATCCCGAAGATAAAAGTTTAGAGTCTTTTGACATCGCACATGATAAAGAGGACATCATTCCGATGATTTTGGATGCTCAGAACATATCAAAAGAAGGGTTTAAAATAATTGCATCGCCATGGACGGCGCCTCCATTTATGAAAGATAATAATAAATGGGTAGGTGGAAAATTAAAGCCCGAATTCTATTCAACATGGGCCTTGTATTTTTCGAAATACATACAGGCAATGAAAAAAGAAGGCATTAATATATGGGGCATTACGGTAGAAAACGAGCCATTAGGCAATGGGAATAACTGGGAAAGCATGCATTATTCGGCAGAAGAGATGACTTCATTTATTCAATATCATCTTGGACCTAGTTTAGAAGAAAATGGACTATCGAATGTTGTATTACTAGGGTATGATCAAAACAGGGATCATCTGAAAGAATGGGTAGATGTGATGTATCAAAATGAGCAAACTTCAAAATATATTGATGGTACTGCTATACATTGGTACGCAAGTACATTTGAAGTATTTCCAGATGTATTAGACTATGCACATGAAAAAGCACCAGAGAAATATTTGATCGAAACTGAAGGATGTATTGATGCAGAAATTCCCCACTGGAGAGAAGATGAATGGTATTGGCAAAAAAAGGCAACAGATTGGGGATGGGATTGGGCACCAGAAGAAGAAAAGCATTTACATCCTAAATATGTGCCAGTTTTTCGGTACGCACGCGATATAATAGGATGTTTTAACAACCATGTTGATGGATGGATTGATTGGAATATGGTACTTGATAAACAAGGTGGCCCAAATTGGTTTAAGAATTGGTGTCTTGCTCCTATAATAGTAGACCCTGAAAAAGACGAAGTGTACATCACACCTATGTATTATGCACTTGCGCATTTTAGCAAATACATGAGACCTGGATCAAAAAGAATAGGAATAGATATTGAATCAGAGACCATTCAAGCTACAGCAGTCATCAACAAAAATGGAACGATTGCGCTTGCGGTTTTGAATGAAAATGAATTTCCAGTGCACATAGGTATTCAGATTGATTCTTATACCAAAGACATAACCATACAAGCAAAAGCCATACAAACTATACTATTTGAAAAAAATTGAAAACCTGAATCATAATTTATACTAAAACTCCATAAGATGAATAGTCAAAAATTAAACGCAAGAGATCGAGTACCATTTATTCAAAAAATGTCCTTTGGTTCGGGTCATTTTATACTGAATATTCTACCAGGTACCCTTGGTGTATTTATTCAATTCTTCTTATTAACAGCATGGGGAGTTGATCCATTGTGGGCAGGATTACTAGGAGGATTACCTAGAATCTTTGATGCTATTACAGACCCAATAATGGGGTTCATATCTGATAATACAAAGTCAAACTATGGACGTCGTCGACCTTATATATTCATTGGTGCAATAATCAGTGGAATTCTATTTTTCTTAATGTGGCAATTGGATGACAATGCTTCTCAAAGTTACATTATATGGCATGTTATGGTGCTTCAAATCCTATTCTTGATAGGAAATACAATGTTTGCCACCCCATTGGTTGGATTAGGATATGAAATGACATCAGATTATAATGAAAGAACAAGATTAATGGCTTTTTCAAATATTATGGGTCAAATTGCATGGATGATTGTGCCATGGTTATATGTTATAATTCCAGATTCCAATACATTTAATACTCAAACCGAAGGAGTACGAACCATGGCATTAATTGTTGGTGTGATGTGTGTGATCTTTGGTATACTGCCTGCTATCTTTTGTAAAGGAATAGACGCCTCAAACATGGCAAATCGAAAAGAAATTAATTTTAAAACGCTAACTGCCAATCTAAAAGAGCTTTGGGAAGGCATCGTTCAAGTATCCAAGAACAAACCATTCATGAAACTATGTGGAGCTACTTTCCTAGTTTTTAATGGGTTTCAATTAGTTGCAGCCTTTGGCGTATTTATCATTGTTTTCTATATGTATAATGGAAGCTACGAGAATGCAGGGACATGGCCAGCATGGTTCAACACGATCAATGCAATGATCACAGCATTCATTGTCATACCTATCATTTCTCGAATGTCAAATAAATGGGGAAAGAAAAAAGCCTTTATCATTTCAACTATTTTATCCATAGTGGGATATTGTTTAAAATGGTGGGGATTCGACAAAGAGTTAAACAGTCAATTTAATCAAACTGGATTAGGAAAAGGAATGACATCTGCAGTAGGTTCCATTTTTGAAACAATCAATCCATTTCTAGATAGAATAGGAATGTCATGGTTTAGTATTGATCCAGGGAGTGAAATACCATGGCTCATATTTTTACCAATTCCATTGTTTGCATTTGGAATGGGAGGCTTATTTACATTAATGATGAGTATGACAGCTGATGTATGTGATTTAGATGAATTAGAAAATGGAATGCCAAGAAAGGAAGGAACATTTGGAGCTATTTATTGGTGGATGGTGAAACTAGGTCAAGCAATTGCATTAGTATTGGGTGGTTTAATTCTAAAAATAGTAGGATTTGATCCAGGAGTAACTGAGCAGACATTGGAAACTATGAACAGACTACGAATAGCTGACATTGTAATTCCTTCTGCAACAGCTGCACTTGCAGTATGGGTTATGTGGAAATATAGCCTATCAGAAAAACGAGCAAAAGAAATCAAAAAAGAATTAGTAGCTAGAAGAGGCGAAATTTAACTACAAAATAAGAGCAATATGTCATTTAGAGGAGAGAATTATTTATGGTCCAAAGAGGGTGCTTCTGTTTTAGAGAATCCTTTACAAATTGATTACAATAGTATAGAAAACTTAAATGATCTTTTTCTAGAAGTATTACAAAACGGAGTCCATGGTCTTTGCTTTAGCCTTTATGCAGAGGGACAAAAGCCAGGAGATATTATTTCGGAAGATCAGATCAGAAGAAGAATGGAAATCATTGCACCATATACTAAATGGGTACGTTCATTTTCTTGTATTGAAGGTAATGAGCTTATCCCTAAAGTTGCGAAAGAGTTTGGGATTAAAACAATGGTTGGTGCATGGTTAGGAGATGATCATGAAATGAATAGAACAGAGATTAATGCATTAATAGATATGGGACAAAAGGGTCTTGTTGATATTGCAGCTGTGGGAAATGAAGTTTTATATCGTGGAGATTTGAGTTTGGCGGAATTAGTACAACATCTTAAGCATGTGAGAACAGCTTTACCAAATGTAGAAATAGGATATGTGGATGCTTATTATGAATTTACAAATCATCCAGAATTGGTTGAATTAAGCGACGTCATATTATGCAATTGTTATCCATTTTGGGAAGGATGTCCATTGGAATATTCACTTGAACATATGCGACAAATGTATTATCAAGCATATGGGTGCTCATTCGGTAAAAAAGTGATTATTACTGAAACAGGATGGCCAAGTCAAGGAGAATCCACAAAAGGTTCTATACCATCTATGGAAGCTGCAAAGAAATATTTTATCAATACACAATTATGGGCAATGGATACGAATGTGGAAGTCTTTTATTTTTCATCTTTTGACGAATCATGGAAAGTTGGAAGTGAAGGCGAGGTAGGCGCATACTGGGGTTTGTGGGATAAAAATGAAAAATTAAAGTTATAATATGAATACATTTAAAGCTTTGAATTTACATAAAGCAAATGCTATTTGCTATTCTGGTTTTAGAGATGGTCAACATCCCGGAGGTATTCATCCTTCAACTGAACAGATCAAAGAAGATTTATTGCTCTTAGAAGGGCACTGGAAATATCTTAGATTGTATGACTGTGATTTGCACAGTAAAAGAGTTTTGGATGTAATCCAAAAAAACAATTTGGATTTCAAGGTTATGCTTGGTGCATATATCGTTGCTGAAATGAATAATTTTGAATGCCCATGGGGAGGTGGAGTTTATTCTGAAGAACAATTAGAAAAAAACAAGATATACAACGATAAGAGAATTGACACATTATGTGAATGGGCAAATCAATATGATGAAATCATATTTTCAGTTAGTGTAGGGAATGAAGCTTGTGTAAATTGGACAGATCATTATGTATCAGTAGAGCGTGTAATTGAGCTAGCAAAAAAAACGAAAAATAGCATAACTCAATACGTAACATTTTGTGAAAATTATGTTCCATGGATTCACAAGTTAAAACCACTGGCTGAAATTGTTGACTTTATTTCCATCCACACTTATCCAGTTTGGGAATATAAAAACATCCATGAATCATTAAATTATACGATACAAAACTATAATGCTGTCAAAGAAATTCATCCAAGCAAACCAGTAATCATAACCGAAGCTGGATGGGCAACTAATTCCAATGGACGCGGGATTCATCCCGAACATGTAAATGAAGACAATCAGTCTATCTATATTCATGCTTTAATGGATTGGACAAAAAAAGCCAACATTTTAACTTTCATCTTTGAAGCTTTTGATGAAAATTGGAAAGGTTCTCCTGAGCCTCTTGAACCAGAAAAGCATTGGGGATTATTTAAAGCTAATCGTACACCGAAAAAAATAATGACAGAAATACTTGAAAAGAATAAAATACTAACTGACTAATATGAAAAATTTAACCTGAATTATAAAAAGAAGATCACATGAAAGCAGCGATTCCTTATAGACTAACTTAATGATTGCTATGTACATAATGACGATTATGTTGCATTTGTAGAAGTTACTTTTTCTTGGTTATTTCAATTTTCATCGTGATATAGCTTTACGTATTCAGGTATAAACATTTTAAAATATTATTGAAAATTCATTACTAAAAACAGTTGATTATGAAATTAATGTATACACTTTTATTTATGTTAGGTGGTCTGCTTGCTATCAATGCACAACCTACAGATAATGCTGTTACGCCTCCCGACAGAGAAGCTGAAGATGTTATAGGGATCTTTGGAGAGGCATATGCAACCGTAGATGGTTTAAATTACGACCCAAATTGGGGACAATCTGGTCACATGCTTGTAAATCCATTACTCGATATTGGTACAGGAGATTTAATTCTTGCTTATCCTAACTTTAATTATCAAGGAACTGAATTATCAGCTCAAGATGCCTCTCAAATGGAATTTTTACATGTTGATGTCTGGGTTCCAGCTGGAACTGATAGAATGTTAAAAGTTTCACCCATTGACAACAGTGGTTCTGGACCTGGAGAGGTTCTTGTAGAAGTGCCTTTAACACCAGGAGCATGGAATAGTGTTGACTTAGATAAATCCTTATTTACTGGAATGAGTTGGAGCTCTGTATTTCAAATGAAATTTGACGGGCAATTTAATTCCGATGGATCTGCTAATACTGATCCTTATGATGTGTATTTAGATAACATTTATTTTTGGAAAAACCCTACTGCATCTGGAACAGATGCAACATTGAGCGACATTCAAATTGACGGAGCTTCATTGCCAGGTTTTTCAAGTGGAACATTTGATTATACAGTAGGATTACCAGGCGGTACAACTATGGTTCCGCAAATCACTTTAGCTATAACAACGGATGCGACAGCTACTTCTTCTATAACACAAGCTACAGGAATTCCAGGAACTGCCACAGTTGAAGTAACTTCAGGAAATGGAATGAATAATGAAACGTATAGTGTACAATTCTTAATTGACGCGCCAAGTGATTCGCCTGCGGACCCAACACAAATGGAAGCAGATGTATTTTCTGTATTTAGTGGTGTTTATACTGATTTATCAGGCACTAACTTTGATCCAAACTGGGGACAATCAGGGCATACTTTAGTAAATACAGAATTCGATCCAGGGACTGGAAATTTTGCATTAGCTTATCCCAATTTCAATTATCAAGGAACTGAATTCGAAGCTTCACAGGATTTATCTGAAATGGAATTTGTTCATATTGATGTTTGGGTACCTGCAGGAACAGATAGACAACTTAAATTTTCGCCTATTGACAACAGTGGTGTTGGTGCAGGAGAAGTATTAGTTGAGGTTCCTTTAACGGCTGGATCATGGAATAGTGTTGATTTACCTAAGTCTGATTTTGGTGACATGTCATGGAACTCTGTTATTCAACTAAAATTTGACGGGCAATTCAACTCTGACGGTTCGGCGAATCTTACGCCTTTTTCTGTTTATCTAGATAATATCTTTTTCTACACATCAGGAAATATGTCTGGATCAGATGCAACACTAAGTGATGTCCAAATCGATGGGGTTTCTGTGAGCGGGTTTGAAAGTACTGTTTTTGACTACACAATTGAACTTTCACAGGGAACAACTGTGGTACCTCAAATAACTATGGCCACTACATCTGACGCAGGAGCAACAGCAACTATAAACCAAGCAGCGGGAATACCGGGATCAGCTACTGTAGATGTAACGTCAGCAGATGGATTAAGCATGGAGATGTACACTTTTAATTATATTATCGTGGTTAATACTCCTAGTACATCGCCTGATGATCCTACACATTTACAAGAGAATGTTATTTCAATATTTAGTGACACCTATACAACAGTTGAAAATGTAAATTATGATCCAAACTGGGGACAATCAGGACATACGCTAGTGAATCCAATGTTTGATCCTGGAACAGGAAATTTTGCTTTAGCTTATCCAAACTTCAATTATCAAGGAACAGAATTTGATGCACAAGATGCTTCTTTAATGGAATTTTTACATGTTGATGTTTGGGTGCCAGAAGGTACAGAAAGGATGCTAAAAGTAACGCCTATTGACAATAGTGGTGTTGGTTCAAGTGAAGTCTTGGTAGAAGTTCCAATAACACCTGGTGCGTGGAACAGTATTGATCTAGCAAAATCTGAATTCGGAGATATGTCTTGGAATTCAATTGTACAAATGAAATTTGATGGGCAATTCAATTTAGATGGCTCTGCCAATACAGATCCTTATGATGTTTATCTTGACAATGTGTACTTCTGGAAAATGGTAAGTTCTACTCATGAAATTGAAGAAGAACGTATTTCTGCTTATCCAAATCCAATTCAATCAGGGAATACATTAACATTGTCTACTGATATAGTACAAGCTGAATTATATAGTGCTCAGGGACAATTAATTTTAGCAACTAACAGCAATAGCATATTACTTCGAAATGTACCTGAAGGACTTTATATGCTTAATGTAAGAACTTCAAATGGCAACAATCAAGTTCTTAAAATAGTCATTCGATAATTGCAATAATTAAATTTGCATTTACCTATAAGCACCAAAGAATTATTTACTTAATTTTTTCAATTAGCCATTCGTTTAATACGAATGGTTAATTGATTTTATCTTACTTTTTATTAAACAATCATAAAGACTTACGACTTTATTTATAGTTAAGTTAGTCTTTAAGATTCTTCGCATTTATGGAATTAGAATTTTCTTTGGTTTTCTTCTTACTGCTTTTACTGATTGCTATAATCATATTGATATGGATTCGTTTCCAGCGTATAATCAATAAAAAAGAAATAGAAATAGAAAAACTGAAAAATATCGAAGAGGAGAAACATGAAGCAATTGAAAAGTTTACATTACTTAGTAAAGATCATGAAGAATTATCAAAAACTTCAAGAAATTTAAAATTCCAGCTGATCAAAACAGCTAAAAGAAGTCACGATTTAAACAAAATAGTCTCAACTCTTCATCATAAGATACTTCATCTAAAAGAAAAAGAACAAACGAAAAACATCCCGCTTAATGATGTATTAAGAATTTTAAATAAGCCAGTTCAAGAGACCCAAGATTCCTTTCAAATTCATATTGATGATATCAATCAACAATACATCCAGCAATTAAAAAAGTTTTACCCAAAATTAACAATGTATGATTTAAGACTATGTACCTATATCAAAACAGGTTTATCCACACGAGAGATTGCAGAAATGATGAATGTCTTACCCAGTAGTATTAACGTAAGTAGATCAAGGTTGCGAAAAAAACTTTCTTTACAATCAAAAGATGACTTGTATACATTTCTTAATAATGTTGTTTAGACTTTCCTTTTTTGAAATGAGGACATTTAGTTATACCATTAAATTTATAAATTGATGGCACAAAAATGTTACGTGTGCTTCACAACGAATACCTTACATTATTTAAATGGCTTGTGATCTAATGAGTGCATCCACATAATCTTTAATTTCCAATTATGAACATTATAATACTTGATAGAATCAGCAAATGCATCTATGTTTATTCCTTCTGATATAAAAGCTTGATTCGAATCCGCTTCATCTATTTCTTGTATGATTATCGCTGGCTTATCTTTTTCTAAAATAGATTCATCGTTAAAATAATCATTCCATATGGGATAACTCATCGCATTGCAATTCCATGTAAGTGATGGAGCCCATGCACCCATTACCGGAGATTGACCAAAGTCAAATAATTCAAGATATTCATTCATTTCCTTTATAGAAAATGCTCTATTCTCTAGACTCACATAATAATGATTTGCATTGATAGATAATAAAAGAATGAGTACTAAAACGGGAATTAATTGCAGACCTTTTTTGATTTTAGTATTTTCTTTGATCATTAACGATTCAAGTAAAACTGCAGAAATCAAAAGACCCATAGGAAAAAATAAACTGATCAAATATCTAGTGGGTAAATAAATCATAGTTAATTTATGCATTTCAATGATTATCCAACAAGAAATAGAAATAAAAAAATAGGTAAACAAGCCAGAAGGTTTCCTGAAACAAAACAAAACCCCTACTATAAAAGACGCGTAAAAAATTAACGTAAATAACTTTAAATAGTCGTTGTAAAAAACAAAATTCAACTTATATGATACATGGCTCCATAAATGTGAAAAGTTTGCAAATCGATTGGAAGTTTGATCCAGCATTACATATTCGAAAAGTTCCTTATTGGGTACATACCACGAATAATAATATAGCATTAAAAAAAGGAATGTAAATAAGATTGTAAAACTTAACTGCTTTCTCCATTTTTTCCTATTGCTTTTATCGAAAATAAGATATATGACCATAGATAATGGAAGTATAACAATCGCATACAAAAATTGAATTTTTAGAAAATAGGCTAGAGAAATACAAAGAGCTGACAAAAAACTTGATCTTATTTCAGCTGAATTATGTCTAGATTCTACAAGTACATAGAGGGCGGCAAATATGAGCGTAGATGATAAAATTTCAGCCAGACAAAAATGAAAAAAGTGAAAAATGTAATATTCACCGTACACAATTACGAAAAAAAGAACTCCATATCGAAGCCAATAATCGTTTTTGAAAAACAGTACTAAACATATTGAAATTGATACTAGTAACAGACTGAGTCTTCCGATTAATAAACTAGTACCGAATACTTTAAAAGGAACAAATAAAAGGGCACTAAACAATGGTGTTTTAACTAGATTATCCGACTTTGACATCGTGATGTCTCCATGATGGATGAAATTTCTTATTTGACATGAATTCAAGCCTTCATCTGTATTGGCTCCCCTACTTCCTGAAATATAACGATCTGGATCAGCTTCAAAAAATGGAACTTGAGTACTCAGCATAAGAACTGCAATTCCAAGGATAATAAGAGCTTTAATGAAGAGCCACTTACTCTTGAAAATTGGTCCTTTTTTTATCATGCTCATGATGGTTACATTCCGTAGCTAAAAAATATACGTGTTACGGATTAAAGAAAAGATCAACTTGACAGAAAATCAACATCAGCTGAATACGGATAACTCATCAAATATTGGATGGCTTTGTCAGCTGGAAAGTCTTCGTAAATAATCTTATACAGCATGTTGTTTATAGGCAAATTAATGTTATAAAAATTAGCAAGCAAATAAGCGATTCTTAAAGTACGAACCCCTTCAACTACTTCATCCATTGATCCTATTATCGCATCGCTATTCTTTCCTTCTGCTATCCCTATCCCAAATTTAAAGTTCCGACTATCGATACTCGTAGCAGTCGCAATAAGATCACCTAAACCTGCAGTTCCTAAAAAAGCTCTTTCATGTAGGCCTACTGCTTTCCCTAAATGGATCATTTCTCTTAGTCCACGTGTTATCAGTAATGCTTCTATATTCTTTCCAAGTTTCTTTCCATATAAAATTCCACCTGCAAGTGCAATGATGTTTTTATAGGCGCCTGCAAATTCCACACCTCGTAATTCTTTTGACCCAAACACAAAGAAATTTTTATTCGATAATAAACTATGCCCTATTTCTATAACTTCTTCGAATTCACTAGCAATGACTGTTGCAGCTGGTAACCCACCCATAATTTCTCTAGAAAGATTGGGACCTGAAACACACCCTACTCGTATTGCAGTAGTTTCTTGACGAATCACCTCACTCATCGTATGAATAGATTCTTTAGCGAGAAATTTTAAATCTGGATCAGAAAGTATATCTGCATCCAATCCTTTCGTGCAATGTATGAGAATGTGTCTAGGGGAAATATAAGGACTTAATTCTTGCATTGCTTTGCGAAATCCTGCAGAAGGTACCACAGGAAAAATAACATCACATTCTTCAGCAATCAATTCAATAGAACCTGTTGCGCGAATTCTATCATTTATTTTATAGCCTCTATTGGTATTGGATTCATTGATTTTAATTACCTGATCCTCATATTTAGCATATAATAATACATCTGCATTATGCGCAATTAAATTTGCAATTGTAGTGCCAAAACTACCAGCTCCAATAACACCAATTTTCTCTTTTTTCACATTCTTATATTTCGGGAATAATGCTTCAACAATAATAGCAAAATAATAGGATTTCCTAGCATTCAACCTTTCTTCTTGAAAAGAATAGTAAATGTGATTGTCGAATCTCTTTTGGGCTCGAGCCCAAAAAAAATGAACTAAAAAATTGAGAATAAACCTGTACATTTGACGTTGTGATACAATAAAGTTCTACATGCGTTTTTCAATACCTACGTTGTTTTTCTTATTTTCTTTGCTTTTTATTTCTCCTTCTGCGTCTTCCCAATCAAAGGATTTATTTACTTATACTCAAGTTCATAAACTAGAAGAGCGAAAATCATATAGTATATTTTATCCCGTGATAGAAGAAGAAGCATACCAAGGTGTCATAGTGCTTATTCATTCACTTCAAGCTAGTAATCCCAAAGTTTATGGAGATTTTATAGAATTTTTACTTCGAAAAAAATATATCGTGATATATCCTGCATATCAGGATTATGTAGTTAGCAATAATAAGAAAGACATCGAATTTATCAGTCAGTCCTTACACAATGCGTATCGCGATATAGAAAAAAACTACAAAGATGTAAAAAGCTTGCCTTTTGCCTTTATAGGACATAGTATGGGTGGGATTATCGTTCAGGAATTGACGACGAATAAGGTCGTACTTCCTTTCAATCCTAAATGTGTCATTTCTATTTGCCCAGCAGAAGTCAGGCAGCATTCGTTATCGTCTATCAATTTTAAAGAGCTGGATATTTATGATGTTTACCTCGTAATAGAAGAACAAAAAGATCGCCATTACAAGAACGGTACAGGTCAAAAAATGTATGATATGTTGTTACCAGCAGAACGTAAAAAATATCTTGTTCATTCTAAGTCGGAACAAGAACGTTCACAACATTTAAACCTATGGGCGAACAACAACAGCTTTTCTTCTAAGAACAATACATTTGTTACTTATTTTCCAGGTTTGTGGAGCACAAGCGATGTAGTTGATTCTGTCTTTTATTGGCCTGAAATTAATCAAGCTCTAGAATGCGCTTTTTTAAGGAAAGATTGCTCTTCATTTCGTGAAGAATAATACCCAATAAATTTTTGAATGTCAATCATTCATTCAAATTACATGAAGATCTAAGTTATTTCTTCTTTTGCTGCTTACGCTGTAATTCCTGTTGCTTTTTGACTTGATCTTCAATATTCTGCATAAACCTACTTTTCTTCTTTTTAGGTTTTAGTTTATTCGCCATCAATTGTTGTCGAATTTTATCCGTATTGAAAATAAGTTTCTTCGTACCGATCGTCTGACCAATGTTAAATAAATTCGAAAAGAACATATACACTGTTAATCCTGAAGCGTACTGATTAAAGAAACCTAAGAACATTACAGGCATGAAATACTGAACATATTTCATTGCTGGATTAGCTGACATATCCATATGCTTAGTATTGTAATACGTATACACCAATTGAGTGATTACCCATAACATGGTAAATAAACTCAAGTGAGCACCTAAAACAGGTAAGTCAATAGGTAATTTTATTAAGTCATCAAAAGAAGATAGATCATGTGCCCATAAAAATGACTGTTGACGGAATCCTATAGACGCTGGAAAAAATCTGAATAATGCATACCATATTGGCATTTGGATAAGCATAGGCATACATCCGCCCAATGGAGAGACCCCATATTCCCTATAGATTTTCATGGTTTCCATCTGCTGGGTTTGAGGATCGTCTTTATATTTTTCTTTTAATCCAGCTAGTTCAGGTTTTAAAGCTCCCATCTTAGCTTGTGACTTCAACATTTTATAGGTAAGAGGATATAAAATTGTCTTAATCAAAAAGATCATCAATATGATCGCAATTCCTTTATTTCCAACTAGGTTGTCAAAGAAATTAAACAATGGTCTGATTACCCATCGGTTGATAGAACCAAAGAAAGAACGTCCAAAAGGAATGATCATCTCCAGATCGTTTCCATATGATTTCAACATATTGAACTCATTCGGTCCAGCGATCATCGTCATATCGAAAGTACCATCATCTATAGCAGAACTTGGAATGTCAACTTCACTTTCTATGATTTTAAGGTCTTCACTATCTGACTCCAATACTTTAGTCTCGAACACTCCGTTTTCGAAACCTTCGTTATTGGCCATAATACTTGTATTAAAGAACTGATTTACATGGGAAAACCATTGAATAGGTGCACCATCAACTTCTTCTGTATCAGATTTTCTACAATTACAATAATCTGAATTTTCACCTTCTTCTTTGAAATAAACAGTTGAATAAAAGCGCTCAAAATAATCATTCAGCTCGATCCTATCGAGATGATTCACCCATTTCATTTTGACCGGCTCATTCTTTTTATAAATATTACTAGCATCATTAAATGCAATGTCGTAGTCGATTTCATACCCTTCTTTCAAGGTATACACTTGCTTAAATTCACCGCTCGTTCCAGCTGAAAAAGTAATCGTATTTCCAGATTGTGAAACATTAAAATTCAATTCTTCCGTATCGATAACTCCTCCAGGAACTGCTTTTACTGGTAGTAGATAAGAAAATCTATTTTCAGGGTTATCCATTAAAAAAACAGGTGATGTCGATTTTACTCGATCTTCATTTTCCGTAACTTTTTTATGATCTTTTAATTCGACAGATGTAATTTTTCCACCTTGCGAGCTGAAAGTAACAATAACTTTATCATTTTCCAGCGTAAGTTTATCTTCTTTCTGTTTTTTAGCGTTGGAACCGAATACTCCATATTGAGCAAGTAAACGAGAATCCATTAAAGAATCAGGAACGATAGGTTGCGCTTCTATAGCTGCCATCGTATCAACAGGAGCATTTAGTGCTGCTTCTGCAGCTTTTTTATTTTCCTCTACTTGAGCTATTGAATCAAGTCGTGCTTGTTCAAGAGCATAAGCTTCTCTTTGTTTACCATTATTATACGTCCAGGCAAAAATAAGCCCGAAAATCAAAATTAATCCTATAACTTGGGTTCTGTCCATTCTATTTTCCCTCTAAAAATTTGCGCAAAGGTACATAAATCATACATACCTAGCATGAATATATCACATAACAATCATATTAAATTATAATTCATTCAATAAGACTTATCCCTATATTTCTTATACTAAATTTACCTTTCATTCTATGAACAGCCGACAGCAATACATGCATTTTTTCACATAAAAAGTCCACCTTTGAAAAAAGAAATGATAGCACATGCAACTGGAGGTATTATATAAGGATGAACATCTTGTCGCTATTAATAAGCCTTACGGCTGGTTGGTCCACAAGAGCAACATAGCAATAGATGCAGAACACATTGTTTTACAACAACTTAGAGACCAGCTTAAACAGTACGTCTACCCTATTCATCGGCTTGATAGAAAAACAACTGGTGTATTGATTTTTGGGCTCGAGCCCAAAATACATGCTGCTTTTTCAAAACTTTTCATGGAAAAAAAAGTGCAAAAAACCTATGAAGCTTTGGTAAGAGGATATACAGAGAACCATGGTATTATTGATTATGCTTTAGATAATGAAAAAGGAACATCTCAAGAAGCGATCACACATTACAGAACCCTCGAAAGAAGTGAAATTCCACTTCCTGCTGGAAAATTCCTTACTTCGCGTTATTCTCTCGTAGAACTTTCACCAAAATCAGGAAGAATGCACCAACTTAGACGCCATATGAGCCATATTTTTCATCCCATCATAGGAGATAGACCTCATGGATGTAATAAACAGAATAGATTGATGAAGGAAACCTTTGGGTTTACAGAAATGCTTTTACATGCAAAAAGTCTACATTTTAGTCACCCGATAACTGATCAACCCATATCGATCGAAGCATCCTTTTTTCCGGAATTCAAAAGAATGAAAACCCTTTTGGGCTTTGACCCAAATTAGTACCCGTGAATCTTTGCTTGATATGAACTCTTAACAGGATTCCAAGGATCTTCGTATGATTTCTTGAAAAAGCCTTCTTGAATGTAGGCTCGTGTTCTTGCGAGACGAAGAAAAAACCCATTATAAAAAGTGACCAGCGGAATATAAGGCCATAAGTTGAGCTCTTGCTTAGCTCTTTCACTGTAGAGGTAAGCCATAAACATCTGAAGAAAACCACTTGTCATGTACAAGGTGAAATTCATCATTATGATGTAATACAATTGAGAATTATAATTCAATAAAATATCGATAAAATAAAACCACCAAGCAACATCTAGAACTACATTATAGAAAACATTCTCAACAAAACTTGCTAAGTTCGACCATGAAAAATGCTTATGGGGAAAATAGACGTCTCGATGTTTTCGGATACGAAATCGAATAATCGATTTATTCCATCTCATTCTTTGCTTGAATAAGTTTTTAAACTTAGGTGGAACACTTGTTAAACATACAGCACTAGGTTCAAACACTGTTTTATAGCCTGCTTTTCTAATTTTCACTGTTATATCCCCATCCAAACCAGGTCCTATATCCCATATTCCAACTTGCTTAAGAATATCAGCTTTAAAGGCACCAAATGCGCCACTTATGATTTTATAAATTCCCAATTCGGAAGTTGTAATCCTTCCTACAGATATTGTTTTAAGGTATTCAATAGCTTGCAGACGAGACACTAAATTACTTTCATAATCCCTTACTTTTACATTACCTCCTACTGCGCCTATGGTGTCATCCATGTAAAAAGGAATCAATATATTTTCGATGGCATCGGCATCGAAACTGCAATCTGCGTCAAGATGGACAATGTATTTACCCGTAGAAAATCGAACAGCTAGATTAGCAGCACTTGCCTTTCCTCCTCTGACATTATTTCTCAGAAATTTATCTATCAAGCCTCTTTCCAATAAGTTTTTACCAATAATAGGTGTATCATCAGTAGACCCATCATCAACAACTATTAATTCAAAATTTTGATACGTCTGTTCAGCAAGGGATTTAACTAACTTATAAATATTTTTACCTTCGTTCTTTCCCGGAACCACAATAGAAATAAAAGGATTTTCAGCATTTAGCAGGCGCTTTGCTGTTTCCCATTTATCCTTTCGCTTAGAAGTAGTTAACCATCTATAGAAAAAAACAATGTAATCAAGTAAGATATATCTTGTTAATTCAAAAATGATGAAATACCAGAAAACCCTTATAAACTTTGCAGTTCCACCACTAATCCAAAAACTGATGAATTCAGGGACAAGATTTTCAAGTAAATTTAATTCCATCCTAGAGTTTTTGTGCAGATACCGTTAACTCGTGAAGCGGATCATTGAAATTATCATTCAATACTTTGTTGATATTATATTTCAAGGTTTCCAGCATTTGGTGAATATACTGTTCATTTTTTGCAATGAGCAATAACTTGTATTGATGCGGAGAGACTTGACAAAATAGATCGATTTCCTCTAGATAATTCAATAAAATTTTCTTGAATTCATATGCAAACGTCTTAATTTCTGAGTTCGTAAGAAGAGACGTTGTTTCGGTTGAAAAAGAAATTGAAAGTTCGTAAGATGCGGTATTAGCTGCATATTTCTTTTTTGATTCTTGTCTTGCTAATAAATCAAATAATTGTTCCGCAATTTCAAGTTCCAATGCCTGCTCATAAACAGAACTTGAAGATTCTATGATAGATAGCGGGTTCAAAGCAAGGTTTTTACCTTGTTCTGTCAACTTTATTTTGAACATCTCTTTTGTATGAAGATTAGCGAGTTCATTTCGATTCCCACAATCAACACATGTAGCTACAATGGCAGATTGCTGAGCCTGATGATTACACGAGTGACAATGAATAATCTCACTAGGTTTATCGTAATCGACTCCTATGTGTCGTAACATCTTATCACATTTAGGACAAATAAGATCATCATCTTTTTTAAAATCCGACTCCGGACCGATGTACGCGCACCTAAAATGATGAATTAATGATTCGGCTTCTATATCTACTGATTTACATTTATGGCAGGTTTCTGAAAAATGCAAATAGGAGCCTGAACATTTTTTGCATAAACTAACACGTTCCACTAAATCAATTGACACATAACCAATCTTTTCCATGTTCTGGACAAAATCAATAAATTGATGCAGTTCAATATCTGGAATAAGATAACTTATAAAATTATAGTGATACCCTATGTGAGCTTTACGAGATCTTGAAGGAGAAAGGTCTTGATCACGGCTCCATAAAAACTGACACAGTTTTATAAAATTCCTTTGATGAAAAGAAGTAGAATGAGCGAAGGAAAAAGCTTGTATTTGTTTGATTCTTTTTACAACCTCTTGAACTTGATCTTCGATATCTTTTAATTCGTTTTCACCTAGAAAGCCATCTACATTTTTATTAAGTCTTAAGAACGTTCTTTTATTTGACACGTAGATTGGTTTTAAATAGACTTTTGGGTTATCGGATTTTCGAATTCGTTCAATTTGAGTTGTCAAAAAGTTTATAAAATCTGTACGGAATACAATAGCATCACAGGATATAATCGCATCTAAAGAAAGTTCAATCTGAGAATTTACGATATGAAAATCAATATCGTTTTCAGATAATATAATATTAGCATTAGTTTCTAGGTTTTTTAGAATCATGAAAAGAGATTAAAACGAGATTTCGTAATGCGAACATTCATTTTATAGAAGTTCATTAACTTATATTTCTCAACATCATTAACTAATTGAACATTAGCTACAATGTTACGAGTCGTGGGTTCATATTTTTTCTGAAATTCTTCAGGGAGTGCGTAGGTTGCTACGTGAAAATTTTGAATAAGGCCTTGAGATTCACTGCCATCAGGAAAGGTTATATTTACCAAATCACCAGTGCGCAAATATTTCATTTCAACAGGATCGAAATATACTTTTATTTTCATGTCATCCAATTTATGGATGGTCAAAACTTCATCACGTCGGAAACATGTTTCGTTTAGGTTGAAATTAATCTGACCAATAATGCCATCGAGAGGAGAGATAAAATATTGATCTTTGTCTTTCAGTGATTTATTGGTCGTTGTAACTCTTGTTGCATTACTTTCATTTTTTTTAAGACCATACTTCAAGCCCTCTAAATATTTCTTTTCTTTACGAGCACTTTCAGCTTGTAGCTTTAATTGCTCGATACTGAGTAGTAAATGCTCGTAAGGGTTTTTATCGTTTACAGAACCTAGAAGAACCATTTTTCTTTTCATGTCAGCTAGCTCCGATGTCTCTCTTATTCGTCCTTGAAGTTCTTCAATCTCGAATTTTTTCATGGCGATTTTTGCAGAAAGATCAAGTTTCTGTTTTTCGATCCATTCTTGAGGTCGATCGAAATCAGTGACTGATGTACTGACAAATTCCTCGACAATGGGACTGAACTTAAAAAGAGTATCTCCTTTCGTAACCTGATCTCCTTCGGAAACATAGAAATCAAGAAGCGTGACATCATCAGCAAAGTGTACTGTTTGCTTTTTTACTTCGATTTGACCATTGGCATCTATAATCCATAGAATGGTAAACGATTTATATATAATGATACAAATTAAGCATAAGATAAAAGCAACAAAAGACCATTTTTGCCATGGCAAAGACTTCACCTTTTTAGGTGGTTCTCTTAGCACAGTAATGATGCTTTGCTTTTCTCTTAAACTAAAGTTCCTCATTCGCCACTCAAGGTTTTGTGATCTAATTCAACGAGGTCTTCAATTTCATCGAAAAGTAAAAAATGATCAGGGTGAACATTGAGTTGATCATTAATCCAAATTTCTAGTTCGGAACGTGAAGTAAATTGAGTAGTAGGAACAATTACAATTCCGTGGTTTGAGAGTAAAGCAGGATCATCATAAAATTTAATACCCTTTTTATAGAGTTCATTTTTTAACACTTCACAGTTTTCTGCATCGATGCATAAAACGAAGTCGAAGTTATTTTTTTGTAAGTAATGTACAATGAAGTCTTTATCAAGTTGGAGTAATTGTTTCATGGTTATTTTCAACACTCTATTACCAAGGAATCTTTTTTTACTTTCTTTAAATTCCAATTCTGAGACAAAAGGAGTGATGCTCTTCAATTCAGCTTTGTTGTAGATCCTTAATAGACTGAGATAAAGCAATTGTTTCAATTCGATTAATTCGTAGGTAACATTGAGAATTTCAAGTTCAAAAGTCCAATTTTGTTTCGTTGGTGTAGAGATAGTAGAGACATTTTGAACAGCCTGTTCTACTCTTTTTTGTTCATATAATTTTTCCAATTTAAAAACGAAATTGGAATATTGTCTAAGCTTCGTATTGTAATCGAGAATAAGATTTATCAATTCTTTATGTTGATTAAAGGCTAGGTCATCGAATTTATGATCAATAACTTGTTCTTGCAGCTCGATTAATTTTTTTTGTTCTTTGGATCGCGAGTAGAAAGCTGTTTGGTATCGAATACCGAAACTGTTGTAAAGACCTGGATTAAGATCAAAAGCTTCCACTCTAGGACGAGCGTGAATATTTACATAAAGTGATAATCTAGGTTGATCATCGAGAGCGGCTTTTTGAACGAGTTGTTCTTTTCTGAGTTCTTTGATTTTTTCATAAGAGGTATTCGTTTTATTGGTTAACAGCGAATCGGTCAGAAATTGTAAAATAGGAAGTTCAGTTGCTTTAAAAGAAGGGAGCTCATCAACCGTAACGAGTTTTTCAAAAAGTTGATCAACTTGAGACATAGAAAGAAGCAGTAAGTCACATTCGTCATTGAGACCATTTAGATATAGGATATCGTTATAAGAAAGTTCGTGGTTGTAATAGAGATCGTAGTTTTTGTTAATTAGCGAAGCCAACAAAAACTTTTTCTGTTCAAGGATTTGTCTTTTTTCTTTATTAAACAGGTAGATGATGTAATTATATGCATAAGCATAATTACGATCTTGTTGTGTCAATTCTAGATTTACATTATTTATCTTTTGATCAAGTTCTAATAGTTGAACTTTCTTTTTCCGTTCGCCAAGTCCATCTCTGAAAAGGTCAAATTGAAGGCCTGCGTTAAGACGCCAAATACTACCAAATTCAAGACCTGCAAAATCATTTTTAGTAAGGGAAGAATTAAATCTTAACCCATTGTCTTTTTTGAGATAATCAATCTCTGCGTTTAAGGCATTTAATTCACTAATATCAACTTCAGAAAAATCGTACAATAGAACGCGCTCAAAGTCATTCAAAACCTGACAACATACAGGATTTAAAAATGAAGTAATTGTACATAGTGTTACTATTGCGTATAACTTAAACATCGGTTTTTTACTCTGTGGAAGCCTTTTTTAGCATCCTATTCTTATAACTGATTCCTTATGGGGAGGAAAAATGTTTAAAGTTTACTGCATTTTGGAAAAGCACTGAAAACAAATATACAACATATTATCAATATTCACAATGTATAAACAACTATTTATTAATGAAATAAATTACATGCCCGACTTAAGAATACTTATTTTCAACTTGACATTAGTGAAAAAGTATTTATTCAAAATAAAATCGACTATAAAGAAGAGGCAATTTGGGGTCCCAACCCCCAAAATAAAAGCGATTTAAATGATCTTTTAATCGAAGAGAATAAGGTATACCATTTAAACTCTAAAAT
>JAHDGD010000024.1 GCA_020627825.1 Saprospiraceae bacterium | reverse complement strand
AAGGTGCAATTGTCATTTGTTGTAGATGCTACAGGATCAATGTCTGATGAGTTAAGTTTTTTACAAGAAGATTTAAAAGATGTTATACTAGATGCTGAGAATGGATTAAGTCAATTTTCATTTGAAACATCTTCTGTGTTTTACAGAGATGAAACAGATGATTATCTAACTAAAGTTTCCTCATTTTCTACAGATGTTGATAAAACGATAGATTTTATCAAAGACCAATCAGCAGGTGGAGGAGGAGATTTTCCAGAAGCTGTACATTCTGCCTTGAAAGAAGCATTATCTCTAAACTGGGATGAAAATGCCCAAACAAAAATACTCTTTCTCTTATTAGATGCCCCTCCACATTATGAAGACCAGGTGATTCGAGATTTAAAAGAATACATTGTAGAAGCACATGAAAAAGGAATTAAAATCATACCCATTACGGCCAGTGGAATAGACAAAGAAACAGAATTTTTAATGCGTTATTTTAGTATTGCTACGAATGGAACGTATGTATTTATTACGAATGATAGTGGAATCGGAAATCCGCATCTCACAGCAAGTGTAGGAGAATATGAAGTAGAATATTTAAACGATCTTATGGTTCGATTGATTAAAAAGTACATAGAGTAGGGGGGAAGCTTTACGATTGAAGTGAAATCCCATCTTTGTAAATCAGGTTTAGAAAATTAAGTTTTTAAGTTTGGAGAGTTTACTGCTCCACAATTGTTATAAAAAAAGTGCGTCTTTCGTATGAAAGCGCACTTTTTTATTACTAAATATTGAATATTAAAAAGAAATATTAGCTCTTAATGATACCATTGTTCCATTGAAACCAAATTGATTGACTTCCCATGGGTACTGGAATCTTCCACCTAGATCAGTTACAAAATCACCACCTGTAACAATTACGTCGGGATATACATTAAATAAATTGTTGACCTTTAGTTGTAAACCAAATGACTCAGTTACATCATAGCCAAGAATTAAATCTGTAATTAATTTACCGCTGAATGTTTGATCCAAATTTGGATCGGTAGCATGCTGCCAGGTAACCTTACCAAAATAAGTATTATTTAAAGTCGCCGTAAAATTGCTGAATTTTGCATTGATTCCAACTAAAGACTTAAAGTTGGGTCTTGCGGTTGTTACTCTAGATTGTTCCTTTCGACTAAAGATGTCGTATCCAGCTTCTGCTAAAGTTTCAGGTGCATTAATGTCGCCTATGATTTGTGTTCTATTATTATTGACTGCAACTGTGAATCCTACTTTATTATCATTTCCAAACCTAAAACCAGTATAATCTAAAACGACATCGATACCTTGTGTTCGAGTATCCATTGCATTTACGAAAAACTTAATACTTGTTACATCATTGTCAAGCAATACTTGCTCAACATCATTAATTGTACTGTCATCACCATCAAATCCTACTTCTCCTGTAAATAATACTCGATTATCAACATTGATGTTGTAATAATCCGCTGTAAGTGATAATCCCTTGGCAAGTTTGTAGGTAATTCCACCTGTAAAATTAAACGAAGTTTCTGCTGTTAACTCAGGTACACCCAAGCCTCTGATGACATCTGAAGTGTTGGCAAAAGTACCTTGATTGGAAACCGTACCACCTGATACTAAAGTTTGTACATTGCTCAAGTGTATTTGATGAAGTGAAGGTGCTCTAAAACCTGTACTTACGGATGCACGTACTGCTCCTTTGTTATCACCTAGAATATATCTTGAATTAACTTTCCATGAAAGATTGCTACCGAAATCCGAGTAATTTTCAAATCTTGCTGCGCCTCCCAAAAGAAATTTTTCAGTTATGTCCCAGTCCAATCCTGCATAAACTCCTGCATTGGTTCGTGTAGCTTCGACTGCATTGCCAGGTTGTAAACCAGGGAAAGACTGAGCTCCACCATTTACATATGACTCTTCTTGCCCTGCCACTACATCAAAACTTTCTTGTCTAGCCTCTGCTCCTAACATCAATGTAATGTCTCCAAAACTTTTTGAAACATCTAAATTCAATAAATTGTGTCCAAAAGTATAAGCCCCAGCATCAAATTCAGTAGGACTATTCGGTAATAAAGAAGGATTTATTGTATTTCCTATTAAATAATCAACAGAATTGGAACCACTGGTAAAGCTTAGATCAGATTTCCAACCATTAAAATTATATCGATTTCCTATGATAAAAGTTAAGTCACCAATTGAGGTTTCAAATGTAGGTTGAAAACCTTGATACTCTTCTCCTTCAGGTGTTAATAATCCAGAATCGTCTGTAATCCAATATGGTGCTCTATATAAGGCAAAAGAAGTACCATTTCTAGCGGTGTATCCAAAAGTAGAATAAAACGTTCCTACACCGTCTTTGTAAGGTAAGTCGAAGTTTGCTAGTGCAGAAATTTTAGAATATTCTGGTTGACCAACGATCATTCCTAAATCAGGATTTTCTTGTATCCATGGATGTGTCCCGTTTAATATGCTATTCGCAAATTCTTGTTGCGCATCAAATTCTGCTTGCGTAATTTCACCGTTATCCAATGCAGCTTGACTTGGTTGGAAGATAACACCAAATAAACCATCACCGCCAGGAACACCTGATCGATCTGTATAATCTTGATGATAATAATCGGCCGTCAAGTTCAATGTTCCTTTCCCTATTTTAAATCCTTTGTTAATTGAAGCATCATATGTTAATCCATCTCCCATTGTCGTTATTCCAGCTCCAGCGCTTACATTCCAATCTGACGCTTGATCTTTTAAAACAATATTAATAACTCCTGCTACCGCATCCGAGCCATATTGTGCAGCTGCACCATCACGCAATACTTCTATCCTTTTAATTGCTGCTGTAGGGATGGATTTCATGTCTACACCTACTTCACCTTTACCAGGTGTATCATTTACGTATACTAATGCTGATTG
The DNA here is from genome assembly GCA_020627825.1 of Saprospiraceae bacterium. Taxonomy (GTDB): domain Bacteria; phylum Bacteroidota; class Bacteroidia; order Chitinophagales; family Saprospiraceae; genus JAHDFB01. The sequence continues at coordinate 35,367 of JAHDGD010000024.1, read as the reverse complement.
ATTTTTGCGCTTCCCATTGACCAAAACTAAAGTTCGAGAAGGACCTAAATTCCTTAATTCAGAAGGGTCAAAATGAGCAGTTGCATCTGAAATTGTTTGATTTGTTGAATTATAGGAGGGGACTCTATAATTAATCATTTGGTCAATTGTGTTTTGACCACTTCTTACAAGATCAGCGGGATTTAAATTGTCAATAGGAACAGCTGAAGTCAAAATTGTACGCGCTTTTCCTCTAGTTCCAACCACAACAACATCATCAAGTCGACTTGTATTTTCAACCATTATAATGTTGATAGGGGTAACACCATCCATAACATCAATTTTGATCGTTTTAAAACCAACATAAGAGATGGTAATTGAAGTAGGTAATTGGTCTACATTTAATGAGTAATTTCCATTAACATCAGTAATTGTTCCTCTGCTTGTATTGGTTTCATAAACTGCGGCACCAATTACAGCTTCTCCATTTTCATCTTTGACTGAGCCATTAATTGTGGTTTGAGCTTGTGCCAATATTGCACAACAAACAAAGCAAACCAATAGTACCAATTGGGTAAATTTTAATTTCATATTTAATTTTTTAGTGAGAGTAGTTAGAAATATAAAGTAAGAGTGTTTTACTAACAGGTATGACAGGTGTAAAGAAAGGAAATAATATGGTATTTGATTGTAAAGAGAATGTAAAATTTTGCCATGTAGTTTATTGACGGTATTAAATGTTTGGTTTATTTTTTAGGCAGAAACAATCTTTTGTCGTTGACTTTCAGTCAATAAGGAATTAAAATCTTCAGAAAACAAGATTTATTTGAAAGAAAAAATAAAGTCTGCTTATTAAAAATATGAGTTTTGTTTGTTGTTTTTAGATTCTATCGGAACATAAAACATCCTGATTTCTTTTTCAAAATAACCGTATTCTGTTATGTTTACAGTGTCTATATACCTTAGGAATTTTTTGTTTAAGCTAAACTGTATGGCTGTTCTTGTTCCTTTAGCAATAAAATCCAATTTTTTATTATAAAAAATAACCTCATTTAAGATCAATTCAAAAATGATGTTGTTTTCTGTTACATAAATGAATTTTGAGCCGATTTGAAATTCGAAATCTGAAAGACCAGTTACAAAATAGTAAGAAAATGTATTGTGATGGTCTTCTTTAATTATTTTCTTGAAAACCTGAATTCGGGATTACTAGCTCGCAATTGATTATATTCAATGCGTTTGATTGTCAATAAATTTTTACTGAATAAAGTCTTTTCCTGATATCAAACTTTATTCCACACATTTTAAGGGAAATCACAGAATTTCACTTTCTTCTTCGTTGTTTTGTTTCAATGTGGCTCGCCACATCTTCAATAAAACGCCTTGAATAAAACGTTTTCTTTGATTTTTGCTTTCGCAATTAATCCCGAACTCAGGTTAAAAGAACAATATGCTTAAAATTTTCTAAGCTTTTTGAATTTTTAAAACCAATCTCACTCATTATTCACGTTACTTTATCAAATGTAACTCTTTGTCAATGATCATTTTGTTCAAAGCTGGGAGTAGTTCGTCCGATACTTTTTTATACTTTTCGAGTTCTATATCGATCAGTTCAACCAACTCATTTCGTACTTCAATTGCTTGTGCTGTAGGAGGAAAATCTTCCCCTCCCATTTGTGTTAAGGAGTTCAAATGTGCCAATTTATTCGTCAATTTGATAGGAAAGTTTAATGGGTCTTGTCTTGATCTGTTCTTAGTTTGATACAGATTTTGTTCTACTTCGCTAGAAATCGAATCTATTTCTGAAATTAATTTTTGAATGTCTTCATCGTCCACTTCAGCTAATAATTTATTTATTCTATTTCTAGTAGATCGAATATCTTCAATGACTTTATGCGAGGCGTCAACTTTGTTATTTATAGATTGAACGAATTCGTATTGACTTAATATTCCTTCTTTTGTTCCTTCGCTTGTAGGACTCATCAAAACAGTAAACGTTTTTTTCACTTGTTTTTCATTATGATCAATAAGAACTGTGTGTTCTCCTGGAATCGTCTTTGGACCTCCTAGGTTACCCCACCATAGGATCATACCATCGAAGTCCCTTGCTCCTGGATAAGATAAATTCCATTGAAAGACATTACTGCCTTCTTCTGGTTTGATTTTGTAATTTTTATCAGAGTGGTAATTAGAATAGTTGACAGTATCAAGATTGGGGTTAATTATACTTATGGATAAAGAATCTTTTTTATCATTCCATTCTTCCAAATAATAAAACATTTCCATTCCATTCGCTTTATTTTTTCCTGCTCCTCGTGGCTCCTTTATTTGATATCCTTTATATCGATAAGTGTCCGCTATATCAAAAAAAGTAGTTGCATTGTTTTGTTGTTTTATAGTAGACTTCAATACATCCAAGTAGTCGTATATCCAAATTCCTCTTCCTTGTGTTGCCACAATTAAATCATTGTCTTTAACTGCAAGATCTGTAATAGGTACGATTGGTAAATTAAACGTAAAAACACTCCATGATTTTCCTTGATCGCTTGAGAAATATAATCCAGTTTCAGTTCCTGCATAAAGGAAATTGGGATCTTGAGCATCTTCTCGGATTACCCGAGTAAAATGTTCATTATTGATGCCATTAACAATTTTATTCCAAGTCTTTCCATAATCCATTGTCTTATATAAGTAGGGTGCAAAATCTCCATTCTTATAGTTAGTCGCTGCTAAATAAGCTGTTCCTTTTTTGTGTCTAGATGCTTCTATGGAATTGACTTGAATCCATTCAGGAAGCCCACGAGGTGTTATATTTTCCCAGCTCTCGCCATCATTCCGAGTTATGTGAACAAGTCCATCATCTGTTCCTATCCACATAACGCCTGCTTCAAGAGGTGATTCGTCAACAGCAAAGATGGTACAATAATATTCCACACCAGTGTTATCTTTAGTAATAGGGCCTCCACTTGAGACGAGTTTACTTGGCTCATTTCGAGTTAAATCAGCACTTACCGTTTTCCAAGATTGCCCTTCATCTTCTGTATAGTGTACATGATTCGAAAAGGCATATAATCGATTCGTATTGTGCTGAGAAAAAACAATAGGGAAGTTCCATTGAAATCTATATTTCATGCCTTCTGCACCATATCCCATAGGATTGTCAGGCCATACATTTATGGCTCTTGAACTTCCTGTTCGGTGGTTTTTACGTGTCAAGAAACCACCATATGATCCTCCATAAACGATTTCATTGTCTTTGGGATCAATAGCGATATGCGCAGATTCACCTCCTGCTGTACTTTCCCAGTCGGATTCACCTATTGCACCACCATTGCTTCTGCTGTTGATTCTAACAGTACTATTATCTTGTTGAGCTGCATAAATTCTGTAAGGGAAGTGGTTGTCTGTTGTAACTCTATAAAACTGCGCTGTTGGTTGATTGTAATAAGTGGACCACAGTGCACCACCATCATAAGAGACTTGAGCACCACCATCATCACCTATGATGAGACGTTGGTTGTTTTCAGGATCGATCCAAAGGTCATGATGATCTCCATGTGGAGCTCTGTTGCCTTCAAAAGTACGCCCTCCATCTGTCGATTTGTGATAAGCTACATTGACAACGTAAACTGTATTTTCATCTTTGGTGTCGGCGTAAATTCGGGTGTAATACCATGCACGTTGTCGCAATTTACGTTCATCATTTCGTTTTCTCCATGATGTGCCGCCATCTTCAGAGACATATAAGCCACCTTTTTCATTTTCGATCAGCGCGTATATTTTTTCAGAATTACCATAGGCAACAGCGACCCCGCTGATTCCCCAAGTCCCTTTTGGTAGACCTTTGTTCTCTGTTATCTTTGTCCAGGTCTCACCATAGTCTGTACTTTTCCATAGATCACTGCCATCGCCTCCACTTGACAGCGAGTATGGGGTCCTTCTTATGTTCCAAGTACTGGCAAATAAGTTACGTGTATTATTGGGGTCAATGACTAAGTCAACAGCACCTGCACTCGCATTGGCAAAAAGTACTTTTTTCCATGTTTTACCACCATCAATACTTTTGTATACACCTCTTTCCTGGGTGTCTTTGTATAAATCTCCCATTACAGCTGCCCACACAATATCTGGATTATCAGGATGAATTCGTATTCTTGAAATATGTCTAGACTTAGGTAAACCCATAAAATTCCATGTCTTTCCAGCGTTTACGGTTTTCCATATTCCATAACCATAACTTACATTTCCTCGTACAGTTTTTTCTCCACCTCCTACATAGATAACGTTGGGGTCACTTGATGCAACTGCTATTGAACCTATCGATCCACCGAAATAACCATCTGATATATTTTGCCATGATCGACCTCCATCTTCTGTTTTCCATACGCCACCTCCTGTAGAACCAAAATAAAATAAAGCGTCATTCCCTTCAACCCCTGTTACAGCGCATGATCGTCCGCCACGATATGGGCCAATTTCTCGAAATTCTGCCTTTGATATCATTTCTTCGACTGTCTGACCTTCCAATACTTGAAGTGGGACGGAAGAAAGAAATATAAATAGGCTAAACGAAAGAAGGGTAAGGATAGATTTCATTTGTTTAATTTTTGATTCCCAAGATACTAAATGTAGAAAGCACAAGAAACAGATTCCCATAAAAAAAGCCTTAGCAATCAGCAGACGACTAAGGCTTTTTGGGCTTAAAGCCCAAAGATTATTCACGTTAAAACATTACGTAAGAAATGGATAGTCTTCTTGTATGTAATTATCTTCATATAATGCAGAAGGATCTGGATATGCCGATTCATCTGCGAATGTGTAGGCTTCATCTACTTCAGCCTTTATCGCATCTTTTATTTTATCAAGTTCTTTTTGTGTAGCGATCTTTTCCTTTACAATTCGGTCTTCTATTACAATAACTGGATCTTTTGCTTTGTATTCATTCAATTCATCTTTCGTTCTATACTTAGCTGGATCACTTACCGAGTGGCCTTTATATCTATAGGTTTTTATTTCTAAATAATAAGGTCCTTTTCCTGCTCTAATATGCTTTGCTGCTTTCAAAAAAGCTTCATGTACGGCAACTGGATCCATTCCATCTACTGGTTCGCTAGGCATATCAAACGCTGACCCTATTTTATACAAGTCTTCTACGTTACTTGTGCGTTCTACAGAAGTACCCATTGCATATCCATTGTTTTCACAAATGTATAAAACAGGTAATTTCCATGTCATAGCCATATTGAATGACTCGTACAGGGCTCCTTGCCTTGCTGCACCATCTCCAAACATTGTAACACAAAAATTATCAGTTCCTTTGTATTTTTCAGCAAAACCTATACCAGTCCCGATCGGAATTTGAGCTCCTACAATTCCATTCCCACCGAAGTAATTATGTTCTTTTGAAAAGAAGTGCATGGATCCACCTTTTCCTTTTACACATCCAGTTTCCTTCCCAAACAATTCAGCCATACAGCTATTGGAACTTAATCCTCTTGCTAATGCTACTCCGTGTTGACGATAAGCAGTTACTACAGGGTCTTCCTTACGTATTCCAGTAACAAGTGCTGCACCGATAGCTTCTTGTCCAATGTAAACATGACAGAACCCTCTTACTTTTTGCTGGCTGTACGCCAAAAGGGTTTTTTCTTCGAATTTTCTTATTCGATACATGGTTTCAAACCAAGTTAACCAGGTTTTTTTAGGATATTTTGTGGACTTCTTTTTTGCTCTTGTGCTTTTTGCGCTCTTTTTCGCTTTTGTTGCTACTTCTGCCATCTTTTATTAAAGTTTATTTCAATTGATTCGTAATTTCACGCTTGAATTCCAGCAAAGATGCGAATTTTATCACAATTCTACCTTGGATGCAAATAACTAAATTACAAATAGTAAACTACAAAAATTATGAAGATGTTCATTGCAGCTTTCATCCGAAATTCAATGTCATCACAGGGCTCAATGGACAAGGAAAAACAAATCTCATTGACGCCATATATTATTTGGGCTTGACCCGTTCCTATTTTCATCATAACGATACACATAACTACAGACACGATACGGACTTTATTCGAATGGTAGGTCATTTTACGCAAGAAAACAAATCATGGGATGTTGTGGCGAAATTGAAAAAAAGAAGCTCAAAAGTCTTCGAGAAAAACAAGAAAAAATACGATAAACTTTCGGAACACATTGGTCTTATACCTACCGTCATGATCGCACCTAAAGATCAACAATTGATATACGAAGGATCCGAGGAAAGACGAAGGTTTTTAAATGCTACAATTTCACAACTTGACCAAGAGTATCTTCGTCAATTAATGGAGTATAATTATGTTTTAAAGCAACGAAATCAGTTGTTGAAAGATTATGGTAAATATAGAAAATTGGATTATGCCTTACTTGATATATATGATCAGAATTTAGCTGAGTCAGGCAGCTATATTCATCATAAAAGGGTAGAGTTGATTGAAAAGATGCAACCGATTTTTCAACATATGTATGCTAAGATTAGTGGCAACAAGGAAATATGTGCTATTTCTTACAAAACAAAGCTTGGAGATCGCACTTTATTGGACATGTTAAAAGAAACGAGAGAAAAAGATTTTATACTTCAACGCACTTCTGTTGGTATTCATAAAGACGATCTTTCTTTTTTTAATGAGGAAAATATGATTCGATATGTTGGGTCTCAAGGTCAGCAAAAGTCTTTTGTTTTAGCCTTGAAATTGACACAGTACAGTCTTTTGAAGCAAGCAAAAAATACGAATCCAATTGTTTTATTAGATGATATTTTTGATAAGTTGGATGGTAAGCGCGTAATGCAGTTGATTAAGTTGTTACAAGAAGTGGAAATAGGTCAAGTATTTATTACAGATACGGAAAAGGATCGACTAAAATCTATCTTTGAGGAACTTAAGTATGACTTTGCATTATTAGAAGTTAAAGATAATCAAGTCCATCAGACCTTAAAGGAACAATAAATGAAAAAGCATAACGATCAACCGATACAAGATGTCCTTAAGGGATTATTGAAAAAAGGTCCTTTAAAAGCTGGATTTTACGATGCAAAAATTCGAAAGATTTGGAATGAAAAACTTGGAAAGTTGATTGTCCAGCATACAAGTAAAATTTATTTTGCAAAAGGTGTAATATATTTGAAAATCAGTTCGGCACCATTACGTCAAGAACTATTCATGGGGCGTCAAGCTTTAGTTAAAAGATTTAATGAAGAGCTAGAAGAGGATATTGTTAAAGATATTATTCTTCAGTAATGGATTAACAACTTAAGTAGATGCATGTAATGTAAATCTGTAAAGCTCAAAGTAAAAGGAGATTTAATATTTTTTCCAACTATATACTTTCTAAAATAGAAACTAAAAATCAGGAAAATAGGTGCTTCCTAAACCCACATTATGTAATAGAACTTTGTGAAGAGACCTGAAATTTCAAAGAAATAGCAATTTTTGTGAATGAATCAATGTCACCACTATGGTGAATGAGTAAAAGTTGACGTAACCTTTATTCCAAAGGCAGATTAGGTCATAATAGATTTTCTATTGCATAAAGCAGCTTAAACATTTATTTAAATTAACTACTACTTTTCGCAGCGTTTCCTGTTAAATTATTGTATTCATAGTGTTGAACCACAAGTTCCATTTTTTTACAAAACATTTCAAATGAAAAAAACCATTCTACTTCCTCTTCTTTTTGCTATTTTCACTATGTCTTCAATTGCTCAATTGAACGAAATGCCGAATCTTGTTACGACAGATGTCAACGATAATCCAGTAAATATTTATGAAGATTATCTCAATCAAGGTAAACCGGTATTAATTCATTTTATGGCAGCTTGGAACCCATGGGACGAATTTGTTTTCGAAGCTGGAGCGCTTCAAGAATTTTATCAACTGTATGGACCAAATGGATTTGATCTTGCTGGCATAGTAAGTTATGAAATTGATTCAGTTACAACTGATGAAGATTTAATGGGTAATACAAATCAATTCGATTACAATTATGTAGCAAATGCAGATTGGCCGATTGTAAATGAAGAAAATCCATTATGGGGTCTTGATACATTCGGTATTTTTGCCATGCCATCTTTTGCCTTAGTATGTCCCAATGGTACAGTGTGGGTGTCAGAAACTTTAAATCCTATGTTTCCAGCAATAGTTCTTGAAAATTGGGTGTACAGTGAAATATTGGAGTTAAATGGATTGATAGATTTCTTTGAGATCGGATGTGAATTTGATTTGCCAGATGATAATATACAAGGGTTTACAACTTTTGACTCAGACAATTGTGCATTCATTCCTGAAAATGGCATGGTGGGCACAAAAGTTATATTTAATGATGGTACTGGATCAGAATTTATAACATACAGTCTGTTAGGAGGAATGTACGAATATGCATTACCAGATGGCACCTATGATCTAACCTATGAACCGATTTTTCCTCTATATGAAGTGTGTGAACAAGAAGACCAAATAACGATTAGTGGCGATACATTGACCAATATAAATGCTATATTCAATCCACTTATTGATTGTCCAAGTCTTCAAGTTGAAATTGCTCCTTGGATAACCAGGCCATGTGAAGTTCCAAGTTATATGGCAGCGGCCGTATGCAATGCTGGACCAATTCCATATAATGGCGGATTATTCAATCTTCAATTACAACCTGGAGCCATAATTGATCAAGTATCACCTGATTTTGATTATACATATGATAGTACAACAGGAGTCTTTTCTACGGAAGTTGATACACTTGTACCTTTTGATTGTTTTTACTTTTATTTCAATTATGAAAATCCATGTACAGTAGAAGCTGGAGACACGATATGTTTCTCAACCTTTCTTGACTTAAGTGGCATTGATCCTGAATGTGCACTTTATAGTGAAGGTCAGACAGAAGTATGTGTTGAAGTTACAGGATCATATGATCCAAATGATAAAAGAGGCTTAACAAGAGGAGAGACAGAGAATAATTATGTTGAACCAGGCACAGAACTTGAATATATGATCCGATTCCAAAATACTGGAACTGATACAGCTTTTACGGTAAGAATAGAAGATGTCCTATCGGATCAATTTGATATTTCTACCTTACGACCTATTCTTGCGAGTCATGACTATAAGATGACAGTAGATGAAAATCGTACATTACAGTTTTTATTTGAAGATATTTTACTTGTTGATAGCTTTACAAATGAACCAGCTTCACACGGATTTGTAAAATTTGCAATACAACTTGATCAGGATTTAGCTCCAAGTGAAGAAATCTTTAATCAAGCGGCAATCTTTTTTGATGCTAATGATCCGATTATTACAAACAATTTTAAATATTCAATTTTTCCAATTGATTATGTCTTAAATATTGAATTAAAGGCGTTAAGGATTCATCCGAATCCAGCTCAGGATAGATTGGTATTGACTACAGACATGAAAGGGGAAAAATCTATCATTTTTACATCAATTGATGGAAGAAAGATCCTGCTACCTCAACACTTTAAAGGAGAAGAAATATCTATTGATGTTCAGACTGTACAGAAAGGAGTATACTTTATTCAAATAGAGAATGAATATGGAGAAAGATCTGAATCAAAGAAAGTGGTGAAGATGTAGGTGAAATAGTATAGAAATATAAAATAAATAGGGTATGATAAAAGGTCTTAAATGTTGATTTAAGGCCTTTTTTTGTGTCAGAATTTATAATTAAAGTAGTTTAATAGCGCTCCTTGTATAAAAATTTCTTTCAAAGATTATTTAACAAATGGGCTTGTTATATTTTCTTTTTTGCGTTAGAAACTATAGCCATTTTTATACAATAGAACTTCGTGTTGAGACCTGAAATGCTGAAGAAATAACGACTTTTTTTAAATGTTACATAGTCAACTCTAATGATATAAAAAGTTGCCATAGCCTTTATATCAAAGGTGGTTTAGATTATAATAGATTTTCTATTGAGCAATGCGAGTTTAAATATAACTTAGTGAACATTTCTTGGAAGCAAACCATAGCACATTCAATGATGACTATACTCATTGCTTCTAGAAATATAGATAGGTAAGAGCGATTAAATTCATAATATTTTTTTGTACTAGAGAGCCAATTATGATCTTTATACTACAATAAAGTAAAGTATATTAAGTAATTAATTTCTTTTATTATTATGTTTTTAATTGAATAAAGCTTGCTAAAAAAAATGATAGAATCATTTTCATAATTTAAAACCCTTTTAAAAAATGTCTTCTCTGATATTTCGCTTTCGCAATTAATCTACTATTCAGGTAAATGAAAATTTAATAAAATTCTAATCATATTATTCGATATATAAAATTTACTAAATATTTTTATATGTCGTCAAACCTCCCGTCATTATTGCGCTTGTTCTAGTATTTTTTGTTTTTTTATAATCTTTATTTTTTTCTTTTAAGTCACAATTTTTAAATTCAATATTTATAGAACCGAATTACGTAATTCACATTTTTTAAAAACAATTTTATCACACTGAAAACGATAATCGTTTTCGAAAAACTTTATATCATGAATAAGATATTATTTTTTGGCTTATGCCTATTAGGGTTATTTTTCACAAGTTGTGAAAATGATCTATTAACAAACACTGAAAGTTCAAATGGAAAGGAAATTACCAGTCGCTCAAAAGGGGGTGATGGAGGTTCCGTAAATGTCGAAAATAATGGGCGTTGGCTTGTTTTTTCAAGCGAAGCAGCATATAGGCATGCATATGATGCTTTATTAGCTTTAGATGATGCAGAAAAACAAGAAACTGATGTAGTTGTACTTCTAAAAGGTGGAAAGGGAGATAAAGGAGAATATGACACTGCTTATGATCCCAATACAAATTTAGCATTGTGGGAACAGGAAGTTGGACATAGTTCTTTAAGACGATCCCTAGCTTTACAAGAAGAACTAGATTTACGAGATGGAGAAGATCCAGGAAGAATTCAAAGAACGCTGGAAGATCGGAATATTACAGATGTTATTACACAAACACTATTTAGTGAAGAAGGTGTTATCCAAGTAGGTAGTAATATTTATTATGCGGTTAATCCAGGTAGAATGATTGAAGTAGGAAATAATCGCACAGAATTAATGGAAAGTATCCTTGATGATGGAACAGATGTAATTTTTGAAGGAACGAATCACTTTGATATTAAAATTAGAAACAATGGTTCATATAGAGGTGTAAATGATTGTACTGCTGATTTTGGATCATTTACAGGAGTGGTAGATGAAGAAAATGGAACTGCCCAGTATACATTTTTATGGAATCTAGGAGATGTTGAAGGTGCTGAAGGATTAAAATTAGAGTGGAATTTTGGTGATGGAGAGACAATGACTACGACTACGCCATTTGTTTATCATGAATTTGATGGCTTGCAACCTAATATAGATAATTCTTTTACAGTTTGTTTGACAGCTACATACTCTTATAAAGATGAAGAAGGAAATACAGTAGATTGTAATAACTCAAGTTGTGAGACCATTACGATTAGTTATGAAGAAGAAACAAATGATGATCCTTTATTTGATTGTGACGATGCACAGATAGTAGGTTCAATTATCGAAACAATTGGTCTTATAGATTTATTAAATATCACACCAACTCCAGGAATGGCTGAGCAAGTATGTGTGAATGGAACAAATTTATTACTAGGTAGCGCTGAACTTCTTGATGCATTGAATTTTAACTGGAGTTTCCAAGGACAAGATGGTGAAGGGTTACAGCCTTGTTTTATTGCACCATGTGATGGAACTTATGCTATAACTTTACAAATTACTTTAGAAGACGGATCTTCTTGTATGACACTTGCAGAAGAATACCAACATAATGTTGAAGCAAATTGTGAAGGGAAGAAAGATATCCAAGTAAAAGAATCGTTTGAATATTTTATAGGAGGAGATCGCCACAAAGTTTGTTTCCGAGCAAAGCACCAAACTAAACTTGATAATAACATTTTTGACTGGGGTAAAAATCAAATAGAAACTCAGCAAAAAAGTTATAAGAAAAGATGGTATGGATGGCAGAAAGTGTCAAAAAGACACATCATTACATTGGAAGGTAACGTTTATCCGTCAGGAGATGCATGTTACTGTGAAGGAGTGCCTGATTACTTAGATCCAAGTATTGATTTCAGAGATAAAACTGAAAAGAATACAAAGTATTACAAGCAAATGTTCCCTTCTGCAGAAGGTATTTTCTGTAAAGTGAATGATAAATACACTGTAACTTTTAATGAAAATAATGGAAGTGTTGTACAATCTTACGATTTTCCACAATAATTCCCTTTTTTTTTAAGAATTCAGAGGCTGTCTCTTTTAAAGAGATAGCCTTTTTTATTTTTTAACTGAAATATGGAATAGCCTTTATATTCTCATAATATTTATATGAAGTCATTAAATAGTGATGACCATAAAAAATACATTTATAATTTTATAAAAAGGTAGTATAAAGGATGCGATTCTTTTTGGGGTTTAACCCCAAAAAATCCTTTAATATTTTTTTAAAAAATTATGTTTTAATAATCCCAAAGTCGTAAACCAATAAATCCAATATTCCATAAATATAGTGTAATGGCAATAGAACTTAGTGATGCTAAGATATAAAATGTGGTAAGTCTTTTCTCACTTTTCAACTTCAAACAAAAGATAAGTGACAAAAAAGATAATAACACCAAAACATAAGAACTTAGGTACATGGTTAAAGAGGAAAATGAAATGGAAGCAGCATTTTTCATATCGTTCATTGTGCGTCCAAAACCCATAAACATTATAATCAAAATCAATCCATATCCGAATATTATTGTGTATTGATTGCTGTGTTGATTAGTTTTTGAAAAAAAGTATGATGCTATTTTATATAAACTAAACAAGAAAAAAGAGGACAATATAAGAACTGAAAATAATACCCCAAATAGTATAGCCAACCTTTTCAATCTGGATCTTTTTTCAGTATAAGAATCATTTATCCAAAATGCTATTTTGTCATTGTCAGAATTAAGAGCTATTGCAGAAACAACAGGTTCATCTTTATAATAAAATTGATTATTACCTGCGTAATATAATGTATCTTTTGGCCTACCAAAAATTCTTTTCCGAACAGCCATGTCTTTGTTGATATCCAATATATAACCACTAAACATTTTTTCAGAAAAAGATAAGAGTTGATTTCTAGGGCTATTAAATTCATAAAAGCCCTCATATTTTTCAATTATTGAATCAGGTATTAATTCTATTGTTCGATTTTTACGGATACTTTTAGTTGGATTTATATAATAGTCTAAAATGATATCTATGATTTCATTTGCATCTCCATTTCTATTGATTGAAATTGCAATTCCCAAATCAGCTTCTCTTGAATAGACGTACCGAGAAGCAAAACCATCTATTTCTCCTCCATGTCCATGAAATAGATACTCATTTTTGCAAATCGTATAATTTCCTAATCCATAACCAAAATTCAATCCTTGTTGAGCAGCTATAGTTGTTTCAGGATATTCAATTCTTTCATAATCTTGTTTTTTGAATAAGACAGAATCTCTATTTAACATGGCTTTTAAAAAAGAAGCCATATCTGATGCAGTTGAACAAAAATCTCCAGCAGGACTACCATTTATTGTCTCAAAATCCAATGGAATTAATTGTTTTGAAATGCGACGATATCCTTGAGCCATCTTCTCGTTTTTTGGTTTTTTGAAATAAAAACCAGAAGATGCCATATGTAAAGGATTTAGAACTTTTTTCTTTATTGTTTCATCAAACGGTTTATTTGATAAAACTTCGATAAGATGACCAGCAAGGATGTAATTCGGATTAGAATACGCTTTTTTTGAACCAGGTTGCCACCTGGAATGTAAAGAATTTATATGATCCTTTACCATATTGTAAATAGGAGGCTGAATAGTATCTTTAACATTATAAATGGCGTGTAAATGAAAATCATCAAATCCTGATGTATGTTCTAGTAGATGAACTATACGTAAAGGTTTCGTTTCTTCCCATTTATTAATAAAAGGAATTTTACGATCAATTTCATTTACAGGAGTTTGTAAATTATAGGGAGAATTTTCGAGTAATTTGTATAAACCAAGTGCCGTGAAAGATTTGGAAATGGAGCCCTGACGAAAAAGATGTTCTGATGTGACTTTTTCTTTTTTCTCAATATTCGCAAAACCAATTCCTCCTTCATAAATTGTTCGATCTGCTTGAACAATGCTAATCATCATCCCTGGAATTTGCTTCTGTTCTATATATTGGTTCAGATCATCAATAAGATGATTTATAGGCTTGTCTTGCCCATAACATGTAATGGAAAGAGTAAACAAGACAAGGAATAAAAGAGTGTATAATAGTTTTTCTACCATAAATTTTTTATACGATTGAGATAAATTAGATAAAAAAATGATTTAATTGTTCGTAAGTAATCCATGCTTGATTTTTTGCTGCAATCAATAAAAAAGGTTGAACTACATAAAACGATTTTATGAGCTATTGACATTTCTACATCCATTTACTACGTTCTATTTTACTCCTTATCCATTATTCACGTTAATTTACATTTAGTTTATTATAACGTTCAAATAGTTGTAAAACAAAAGATACTTTCACACTATAATCTTGTTCTTTTTGTTCAACTCTAAAAAATTCTTCTTCTAGTTTTTCTACTAATTTGCTTTCTGTTATAACTTGATGAAATTCAAATTTTATTTGCGGATTATGCGTCTTTTCATCATAAAAAATACGTATACCATTGTTGTAAAAGAAATTTACAAGATTTTTTAAACCAATAGTATTAATAGTTGTGTCCCATGCCTTAATTAATTCTGGAGATTCAAAAAAAAATGCATAAGATATTACATCATCATAGCTAATTTCATGTATTTCTCTGTTCACAAAACGATCCCAATCCATAAAAATAAAGTCCTTTATAACCTTAATTTCTTTATCATCCCAATTTTTCCATTTAGCATACTCAAGTTTTTGAGCAATCTCAAATAAGCTAATGATTCCTTTACCCTTTAATTGATAGTAGACTTCTAGTATTCTTGGTAAAAAGTGCTTGTAGTGGTCTAAATTTCCCCATGTAAATAGTGCACTACCATGATATGAACAAAAGTCATTTTCTTCAAGGTCAAATAGTGGTTTGGATGCTAATTTTTTAACGTCTTTTGGATCTATACAACCACAATTACAGTAATGCATATCAGACGTTGTATACAGCTTGAAAGTAGAATAAAGTTTTTTTATAATTTCATTCTCGTTCATATAGTATTTGAAAATTTCAATAGGCTACATTATGGCGCACAATTGTACGAAACATTGTAAAACTTCTAAAGATAAACTATTGCAAAGTATTATTTAATACTATTTGAAATCTAATTTTGGATGAGTTTTTAATCTAAAATCATTTCAAATTATAAAGGATTTTTAACCCTAATTATGCATTAAAGCCTTGTTGTGAGGCTGAAAATACTATAAAATCAGGCGAATTGGAAGATTGATCATTGCATTATTATGTTTTTATTTGAAAACGTCAGTGAAGCGTTGATTTTGACGGATTTTAGGCCCATAATAGATTGTCTTGTTCATAATCCGGTTTTAATGCTTTGTTATCATAAAATCGAAATATGAAATTTTCTTAATGGATCAACATGACATTCATATTCTATCAAAAATAAATAAAAAAAGCCCTCTCGTAATGAGAAGGCTTTTTCAATAATATAAATCTTTTACTTATGCCTTTATAGACTTGATTTTCTTTTTACCTACCGTCTTACTGGCTAATTCCAATGCTTTGAAAGCATTAATTTCACCTCCTGATACACTTAAGCTTGTAAAATCTACCATCTCATCCGTACCTGGTTTTTTAACTTGGATCATTCTTTTTTCACTTGATTGAAGAATAATGTCCTTTACTTGTTCTGCTGTTAAAGTAGGGTAGTAAGATCTGATTAATGCAGCTACTCCTGCTACAACTGGAGATGCCATACTAGTTCCTTGTAAATTTCTGTATTCGTTATCTGGTAACGTAGAGTAAATTGCCATACCTGGTGCAAAAACATCTACATTATTTGCACCATAATTTGAAAATGGAGCAACAGATTCTTCTCCATCTTTCCAGTTCAAAGCACCTACTTCTATCCAGTTTTTGAATGTTTTTTCTTTTTTCATCCAAAGGCATTTTTTCGTATAATTATCATTTGGAAAATTATCCGTTGTATCATTATCCTGTGAACTATTACCAGCTGCATGTACTAACAATACATCTTTCTTTTGTGCATATTTAATCGCTTTTTCAACTACTTCTTCATTCCAGCTATATCCCTTTCCAAAACTCATGTTTATTACACTTGCACCGTTATCAACTGCATAGATTATGGCATTTGCAACATCTTTATCTCGCTCATCTCCATCAGGAACAGTTCGTATAGACATAATCTGTACATTGTCAGCAACCCCGTTCATACCTAATCCATTGTCTCGTTCAGCTGCTATAATTCCAGCAACGTGAGTACCATGAAGCGCATCCGGACCTTCAACATCGTTATTTCCATATCCTTTTTCATATTGATCGGCATAATTATCACCTATAATGTCTCTTGTGTCAAATTCTGTATTGAAAGCATACTTTATTTGATCACCATAATAATCAAGCGCTCCTTGAAGTTGCTCCGAAACAACAGTTTTGATTTCTTCTATATCAGATGTTCGATCAGCAAAGTTTTTAACAATACTTACTCCTGTAGCAATCTGAGAATCACCACCGGATGCCAAGCTATCTAGATATTCCATAGAATAATCTTCTTTTCCATCTAAAACTGTCCCCACAGCATCCAATGCCTCTAGTAATGTTGTTTTTCTAGTTTCGAATCGTTCCAAATTCTTTTCAGCAGACTCTATTTTTTCTTCCACTTCTGCTTTTACTTTTTCATAAATCGCATATTCAGCCATTTGCTTTTTTGTAAGCTTATCTGGGTCTGCTTTTTCGTATTTATACTTATATTTTTTATACAGTCTTGTAACTTCATATGTATCGGGACCTACACTCTTTCCATCTGCTCCTCCTATGAAATTCCACCCATGTATGTCATCTACATATCCGTTGTTGTCATCATCAATGCCATTTCCAGGAATTTCATCCGTATTTGTCCACATGACATCATCTAAATCTTCATGTTCTGCATCAACGCCTGAATCAATTACTGCAACTACAACAGTTTGAGAAGTTTTACCTTTTAAAAGCTTTTCATAAGCTTTTTCCGTACTTACACCATAAATTCCATCGGCTTCTTTGTCTAAATTAAACCAATTAGCAGGAGGTCCATCTTGTGCGTTTACAGTTATTGCTGCAATCGAAGCAATGAAAGTTAAAACTAAATTTCTGATCATTTTTTTTAATATTTATTTCGTCAAATGTACTATAATTTATTACTTCTTTAATAACTCTTAATTGATTTACTCTTCCTGTTTTATTATTTTTTACCTTTTTGTGTTCTATTTGCTTTATTTTTTTAAGTTTTTTGGGCTTTAAGCCCAATTTTTTTTTAGCTCCGGTTTGATCTTATATACTTAATTCTTAATATGGAGCGTTATGATTTCATGTGATTCCAATACATACACCTGATTTTTCTCCTGTTAAATTAAAAACAATCCAAAATAAGATTATTAAATTATACTTTTTATATGTAATTTTGTTCTAATATGTTTCTATATGAATAAGTGTGTATTAACTTTGATTTCTTTTTTTCTTACGCTTTCCATTTCCTATGGTCAAGGATATACAGAAATAGGTGGACATATAGGACTGTCTAATTACTCTGGTGATTTATCTCCTTCCAATGTTGGACCTGTTATTGCACAATCGCATTTTTCTGGAGGTTTGTTCGCACGGTATACCATGAATCCATTTGTTGCATTAAGAGGTGGATTTAATTATGCAACAGTTTCTGGAAAAGATGCTTTAAATCAATCCCCATCGCTTGTAAGACGAAATTTGTCTTTTTCATCCAATATTTTTGAAGGAAATGCTCTTCTTGAAATTAATATTCTACCTTACCTTTCCAATATTTCGGAGTATCATTTTGCACCTTATGTTGCTGCTGGAATAGGTGTTTTTAGATTCGATCCTACAACAGAGCTTGATGGGGTAAAAGTGAGATTACAACCGTTAGGCACAGAAGGGCAAGGAACTTCTTTTGCACCGAATAACCCTAAGTATAATCTTGTACAAGTCAATATTCCTTTTGGAGGGGGTGTTCGGGTGAAATTGGCAGAAGGCATAACAGCACATGCTGAACTCATATTTCGTTGGACGTTCACCGATTATTTAGATGATGTAAGCACAGTCTATCCAGGTGATGAAATCCTATTGTCAGAAGGCGCTGGTGAACTTGCAGTACTTTTAAGTAATCGAAGTGGAGAATCTGTAGAACCTGGTCAGATCAGAGGTGGAGCTACAGTCAATGATTATTATGCGACTGGAGTCGTAGGTATATCGTATGCCTTTGTTGGTATTTCTAAAAATAATGGCGCAAAGCAATTCAGAGGGGGAAGAAAGGGGAGAGTAAAATGCCCTAAGTTTTAGGCATAGTTGATAGTTCTTGTAATCCATTGCATCTTTCTATCTTTGTTAAAAATCTATAAGGCTGGAAGATAAATTCAAGATATTAGAGAAATACTGGGGATATAGTAAGTTTAGAACACCCCAAGCTGAAATTATAGACCATATTTGTTCTGGAAAGGATTGTATTGCTCTATTGCCAACTGGTGCGGGTAAATCATTATGTTATCAAGTGTCTGGGTTGTTAATGAAAGGCATTACTCTTGTAATAACTCCGTTGGTGGCTCTTATGGTCGATCAAGTTGAACAATTAAAAAAAAGAGGTGTATCAGCTATTTGTCTCCATTCCGGGATGCATAAAGCGGATATTGATAGAGAACTTGAAAATGCGATTTATGGCGCTTATGATTTCCTATATATTTCTCCTGAACGGATTCACACAGAACTTTTTAAAGCACGAAAAGATCGCTTGAATCCCGGACTAATTGCTATTGATGAAGCACATTGTATCTCTCAGTGGGGACATGATTTCAGGCCATCTTATCTCACATTGAATGTGCTGAAAGAATACTTTCCTGAGATACCTGTAATAGCTTTAACTGCTACTGCTACTCATAGAACATTAAATGACATAAGAACGTATCTAGATTTAGCGGATGCTAAAGTATTTAAAAAATCATTTGCAAAAGAAAATCTCTCCTATAGCATCATAAAAAGTACTTCCAAAAAGGAAGAATTAATATTTATACTTAGGAACCTCAAAGGTGCTGGAATTATATATGCCCGAAATCGAAAGAAATGTGAACAGGTTACAGCAATTCTGAGAAAGGAAGGATTGAGTGTAGATTTTTATCATGCAGGGCTTTCTTACGAAATACGAAATCAAAAACAAACAGACTGGACTACAGGAAATACAACCATTATGGTCAGTACTAATGCTTTCGGAATGGGGATAGATAAATCGGATGTGAGATGGGTGTTACATTTGGACATACCTTCAAGTATCGAAGAGTATTATCAAGAAGCAGGTAGAGCAGGTAGAGATGGCGAACAAGCATACGCCATTTTATTATATGATGATAAAGATGTTGAAACAAGCGAAAGTAATGTGTTGTTAACAAATGTAGACCACAAACAATTAAATACTATTTACGAAAAACTACATCTATATTTTCATATTCCACTCGAAGGTGGTAAAGATGAGCAATTTGATTTCGATCTCAATGCATTTGCTGAATTTTGCGGTCTACCTTTATTTACCATTATTAGTGCATTAAAAGTACTGATGGATTATGGTTTTATATTCATTACGGATTCATTTTTTAAACCAAGTACCCTACAATTTCATGTTTCTAAAGAACATTTAATCAGAAATCAATCAAATAAGACATTATACGCATTCTTATTGGTTCTATTACGTAATTATGAGGGACTTTTTAATTTTCCTGTCAAGATTAGCGAAGAAAAATTAATGCGTTTAGCACATACGGACTATAAAACTGTGATTCAACATTTGGAATTGATAAACACTCTAGAAGTAGGTCAATACATTCAGAGAAGTTCTACACCTCAAATTCACTTTTTACAAAAGAGATACGAAGCAAAGTCTTTGCCTATTGATTACAAGAAATTAACGCAACTGAATGAGAATAGATTAAGTAAAGTCCATCATATCTTATCGTATGTCACAGAGCAAAAATGCAGAGAAAGAGAGATTCTTCAATATTTCGGTGAAAAGGCTCCCCAAAAATGTGGACGATGTGATTATTGTAAGAATGCATATGATCGCTCATTTACAACATCAGATGTTATTGCATTACAAGCGTATTTACAAAAGAAACTAAAAGGAAAAGTTCAACTCATCAATGTATTGTATTGGTGGCCTTTCAATAAAAGGCAAAAAGTGTTGGCGATGATTAAATATTTAGAAAATGAAGGGGTAGTTAAAGTTGAAAATAGAAAAATACAATATGTATGAAACGTATTGTAATTACAATTACGAATAACATCAGTTATGATCAACGTATGCTTAAAATTGCTGATCACTTTGCTGAGAACCATGAAGTTCTTATTGTAGGCTCAAACACAAGAAATCCGCCAATTCTTCAAGAAAGAAACTTTCAACAAAAGAGATTGCGGTCTATTTTTAAAAAAGGATTTCTTTTTTACGCTGAATTTAATTTGAGGTTGTTTTTATACTTAGCGTTTCGAAAAATAGATATGGTATATGCTGTTGATTTGGATACGCTTTTTCCAGCTTATCTTTTACATAAATTAAAAAAGCAATCGTATGTTTTTGATGCACATGAATATTTTACAGAGTTGCCAGAATTAAAAGGACGGACTTTCGTCCAAAAAGTGTGGCACAGGATCGAAAATCTCGGAGTTCCTTTAGCACAGTATTGTATTACAGTAAATAAAGAACTTGCTGATATTTTTGAACAAAAGTATCAATGTTCTTTCTTGGTGGTGCGCAATACACCAGTCTTCAAAGAAATGAATCCCATCAGTAAAGACAAACTGTTTCTGTATCAAGGAGCGCTGAATACAGGCAGAGGATTGGAAGAATTAATTGATGTTATGCAGTTTTTTCCTTCCTATTCACTCATGTTAGTAGGAGATGGTCCACTAAGGAAAGAATTAGAACAACGTGCTAATGATAAAAAAATATCCAATGTTCAGTTTTTAGGAATGTTAACTTATGAAGAATTACAAACTTTAAGCCCCAAAGCATTACTTGGGTTTAATTTACTTTTGGGCGAAAGCCTAAATTATTACTACTCCTTAGCCAATAAATTCTTTGATTATGTCATGTTGTCCATCCCTTCTGTTTCTATGGATTTTCCAGTTTATAGAAGATTAAATAGACAATTCGAAGTATCTGTATTACTTGAAGAACTTGAAGTCAATGAATTAAGGCATAAAATTCACTATATTTTGAATGATCAATCAAAATATCAGCAGTTAGTAGCTCAATGCGAAAAAGCTAAAAAGGTGTGGCACTGGGAAAACGAAAAAGAAAATCTAAATAAAATATTATAAACAAATTCTGGTTGGCCATTCCTTTTTCTTGTTTAAACCCGAAATATCCAATAGACAGTCTTTTACGGGCATAAACTACGTCAAAATCAACGCTTCGTTGTCGTTTTCAGATTAACAATAGCAAGGATATGATCAATCTTCCAAATCGCCTGAATTTTATAGTATATTCAGTCCTCATAATAAAGCTTTGATGTATAATTCTGGTTAAACTTAATTTTTCTTTAAGATAGACAATACACCATAACTCGAGCAAGCTGTACTAAAAATAGGAGAGATGAATAAGCCTACAATCGGGATAAAGAATAAGCCTAGAAAAAGAGCCCCGTACACAGTTGGTAATAAAAAATTCTGCCTACAAAAGGACGCTGACTCTCTGATGGTGTAAAAGCGTTCCAGGGTAAGATCCATGGCTCCAGATCCAGCAAAATAAGATTGGATCAAGAATAATAAAGGAATGCTTATAACAGCGAGAAATGGAATGAAGCTTAGTAGACTTACGAGTGCAGTAAGCAGAAGCTCTAAGCATAAACTGCGAAGAGAGAACATGATGCCTCTATTTATCGATTGTGCAATATTTAGTTTTTTTTGTCTTAGATGAGGAGCATAATAGGACTCAATTCTTTCACTGACTTTACTCATTAATGGCCCAGTTGCTATCAATAAGATATACTTAAATACGATCAATGTAAGACCAAAGCTGACTATTCGACCTGTCCATTTTCCGAAGGAACCGTCTCGTTCGCCTATCCATGGAATGAAATTGATTAATACATCTCCTATTGCTCCACCAAAAAACCAGCTTAAAGTTCCTATAAAAAGAAACGTCAATACGGCTACCAAGCCAGAATATAGAACATATCGAAAAAACTTATATTTCGAAATACTTGCAATACCATTGGAAATAGAAGAAAAGAGTATTGAAAGCTGCTTCATAACAAATCTTTATAGATTAAAGGTATAAAATTATTGAAAGCAGAATATCGATCTGATTAACTATTGTTTTTTTATCTTTTGAATAAGATCAAGTGTTTGTGCTACTAAAGTAGTGATTTCACTATATTTTTCTTCTGCAATGAGTGTTTTAGATAGTAACTTAGATCCCATTCCTACACAAATTACTCCTGCATCAAACCACGACTTTAAGTTGTCTTCATCTGGTGAAACACCTCCTGTTGGCATAATTTCAGTCCAAGGTTGCGGTCCTCGCACTGATTTTATAAAATTCGGCCCATAAACACTTCCAGGAAATAATTTTACGACTTCACAACCAAGTTCTTCAGCTTGACATATTTCTGTTAAGGAACCACATCCTGGCATCCATGCAACTTTTCGTCTATTGCACACTCTAGCGATATCTTCTCTGAAAGCGGGTGTAACAACAAAGCTAGCACCATTCATCATATACAATGATGCAGCTGCAGCGTCGGTAATGGAACCTACACCCAATAACATACCAGGTAATTCGGCTCTACAATAAGCACTCAACTCGGCAAATATAGTATGTGCAAAAACGCCCCTATTAGTAAATTCCAATAATCTTGAACCACCGTCATAGCATGCTTTTACAACTTTCTTGCAAACTTCGATATCGGAATGAAAAAATAAAGGGACCATCCCTTGATCTTTCATTGTTTGTACTATTGAAATTCTATCCATAATTGTTATCTTGAAACACGGCCACTTTTATCTCCACTCATTAATTTTTCCACCTCTTCTACGGTCACTAAATTTGCATCACCTTTTATCGTATGTTTTAAACAAGAAGCAGCCACCGCAAAATTTAAGGCATCAAGGTCATTATCATAACTCATCAAGCCATAAATCAATCCGGCCATAAAACTATCTCCTCCTCCTACACGATCTACAATATGTGTAATATCATAAGATTCTGCTTGAAACAATTCATTACCATCATATAAAACCCCAGTCCATGTATTGTGAGAAGCAGATATAGAACCTCTTAATGTTGTGATTACTTTTTTTGCTCGTGGAAACATCTCCATAAGTTGTTTTAAAACAGAAGCATACGCTTGACCATCAACTGAATGACCATGTGTAACATCTACATTTTCAGGATGTAATCCAAAATGCTTTTCAGCATCTTCTTCATTACCCAAAATGATATCGCAGCCTTCTACGAGTGCTGGCATTACTTCACTTGGCTTTTTTCCATATTTCCATAGTTTCTTTCTGTAGTTTAAGTCAGTAGAAACAGTAACTCCCATTTTATTAGCAGTTTTTATGGCTTCAAGACATGCATCTGCAGCACCTTGGGATAGGGCAGGGGTGATTCCTGTCCAATGGAACCAATCTGCATCTTTGAATATTTCTTCCCAATTGATCATGCCAGCTTGTATGGTAGACATCGCAGAATGTGCACGATCATAAATAACTTTACTTCCTCTACTTACGGCTCCTGTCTCAAGAAAATAAATACCGAGACGTTCCCCTTCTCTTAAGATATTATCGGTATGAACACCTCTTTTTCTCAACTCCATTACGGCACATTGTCCTATATCATTTTGTGGAATTCTCGAAATAAAGTGACTATTCATACCATAATTGGCTAAAGATACAGCCACATTACTCTCTCCACCTCCGTATACAACATCAAAGGAATAAGTTTGAGAAAATCGTTTAAATCCAGGAGGACTTAGCCTTAGCATGATTTCGCCAAAGGTGACAATTTTTTTCATTTTGATTTAGATTTTATTGTTAAGATGTATGATGCCTAAACATTGAAACACATCGTATTCATAGGATATAAATCTGGTTTTTCTGGGCTTATATACCAAGTGCTTGCCCACCACCAATCTGTATCGTTTCAGCAGTAATGAATCCCGCTTCTGCACTAGCTAAAAATGCTACAACTGTAGCAACATCCTGTGGTTGTCCTAGTCTACCTAACATAATGTTATTTGCCCACGATTTGAATACTTCCGGTTTTGTAGATTTTATTTGTTTATGGAAGTCAGTATCAATAGTTCCAGGAGATACCGCATTTACTCTTATCCCATATTCTGCTAGATCTTTTGCAAGTGCTCTTGTTATGGCATGAACACCGGCTTTAGAAGTACCATAAATACCAGCCCCTGGACCTCCTGCATTCCAACCTGCATTGGAAGTGAAATTGATTATTGTGGGGTCCGTTCCTTTTTTGAGAAAAGGAATTGCAGCTCTTGAAGCAAAAAATACAGAATCAAGATTAAGCGCCATGACGTTTCTGTAAAACTCAGTTGTCATCACTTCGAATCTTGATCTACCTCCTAAACCACCTGCGTTATTTACGAGTATATCAATTTTTCCATGTGCTTCGCCTATCGCTTGAATATTCTTAGTTACAAGTTCTTCGTTTGTCACATCAAAACCAAAATATGTTGCATTGATGCCTAACGCTTTTAATTCCTCAGTTCTTTGATTTCCTCTATCATGATCAATGCCGTTTAAAGCAATAGTTGCTCCTTGAGAACCCAACACCTTTGCTACTTCAAACCCTATTCCATTAGTTGAACCAGTTACAACTGCTATTTTTCCTTGTAATTTCATTTTATATCTAGTTTTTATGTTAATTGTTTAACGGGTTTTACTTTTGGTATTAAAACCCAAATTGCAAATAACGCAATAATAGTTAATCCAGCACCAACAAAAAAAGCTGGTGCATAATTATTTCCTTTTGTTAAAATAGGAATTAATATGGTGAGCCCAAATGCTCCTAACTTTGCTCCCATTCCTGCAATACCGGATAAAGTTCCAACTGTGCTTTTATTAAATAAATCACTCGGTAAAGTTTGAACGTTTCCTATTGCTGTTTGAAATCCAAATAAGATCACTGCCATAATGATTACTGCAGCGGTAGGAGCTTGCATGCTATTTAATCCTAAACTGCTTCCGAGTCCTCCAAAAATTGTATTAAAAAAAGATGCAAAATTTTCTGGATTTATTAGTAAGAAGAAGAAAGGGAACATGATTAAACATCCTAATGTGATTACCCACTTTCTTGTTTTATTTATACTCCATCCTTTTGCCATACGATTTTGGGCTAATAAGCCCCCAAACCATGCACCAAACATTGCACCTACATAGGGAACCCATCCATATATTCCTATGGTTTTGACATCCATACCATAAACTCCATTAAGATAAATTGGAATCCATACAATGAAAAGCCACCAAATAGGATCAATTACGGTAGATGCTAGAATAACTCCCCAGCTTTCCTTATGCTTAAGTAATTCTACTGTTGTAGGATTATAACTGTTAACTTCTGATTGATCTTCTTGAATTTCCTGGCCACTTAGAATATATTGCTTTTCAGCTTCACTTATATTCGGATGATATTTAGGTGGAGCTTTAACTATAAGGAACCAAGGTATCAGCCACAACAAACCCACTAATCCAACCACAATAAAAATCATTTGCCAATTAAAATAGATGGTCATAAAAGCAATGGCAGGTATGGCTATAATTCCTCCTATTGCAGCACCTGAATTAAAAATTCCTTGGGCAAATGCTCTTTCATGTGATGGGAACCATTCTGCATTTCCTTTTGCTGCACCGGGCCAATTCCCAGCTTCCGCCATTCCTAGAATCGATCTAAAAATTGCAAAAGACCATGCTCCTCTTGCAAATGCATGAAGAGCTGTAGCAATTGACCACACACCGATAGAAATAGCAAAGCCTATTCGAGTACCTAGCCAATCAAATATTTTACCAAACAAGGCCTGTCCTCCAGCATAGAAAAAGATAAAGCTTCCTGTTACCCAAGCATATATTTGTTTACGTCCGTCTTCCGATTCGTTGGGATAAAGATCCTCGGCTATATCAGGCCACAAAACACCAAGTGCTTGCCGGTCAATATAATTAATAACTGTAGCGAGAGCAATCAGGCCAATTACCCACCAACGTAAATTTCCTACTTTCTGTCTTATTGAACTGGCCATTTTTTCAAGTCTAATTGTTCATGACCTAAAAAATCTTCTCTTGCAGGGCTAAAAATATCAACCAAAATCCCTGGCTTTTTACATACACAGCCATGCATTTCATGAGGTGGTATATAATAAGAATCTCCAGCTTTGATGATTCGTACATCATCTCCTATTGTCATTTCGAATTCTCCACTTTCAACATAAGTAACTTGAGAATGATAATGTTTATGTAAAACGCCTACTGCTCCTACTTCAAACTTTGCCTTGACTAACATAATTTTGTCATCATAGCCCATAATTTGTCTTTGTAACCCTTCGGCTACATCTTCCCATGGAGTTTCTTCATCTATCCAATATGGTTTTGTAGGTTTAAATTTTTCGTGTAATGACATATGTTGTATAAAGTTAGTGTTCTAATTATTCTTTCTTAAAACGTATTTAAAAATCAATTTTTAGGAAATAGTGTATACATTATTTGATACTCTATATTAGTAATATAAGTATAGTTGGATCCACATATTGCATGTAATTAACCAGAAATTATTCTCTTTAATATAATGTATATGCGTATCCAACTATTACTTAGACAAATCTACTTATTATATAAATATCAATATTAAAGTTGTTCAATTGTAAAGTCATCAATTCTACACTCCGATCCTTCATTATGGAAGAAGATAGAAATTTCAGTATTAGATCCTGTATTGAATGTAAAACCTGCTTGGACGTATGTATTCGCATCAGAATTATCTGTTAATGCTACACTTTCTATTGTTGCACCTGCAACATCTGCTAAATCCGTGATAAAACTATTTAATGCAGCAACCGTTAAAGTCCCAGGATCAGTCTTCATCGTATAGAAAAACTTAATTGCATAATCTGTGTCTGGTAAAACAGCAATTTCTTGCAATCCCACACGATCTCCGGCAGAAGGTAGTTTTGCGGCTTGTTCTCCTGCATATACAGGGCTTGAAGTAATTTGAATTACTCCACCTGCATCATTTCTCCATGAATCTCTACCATCTCCTGTGCCATCAGGTAAACTCAAGTCTTCAAACCCTGGTTCATTGATGACAGGTGTGAATGAAATTACAGGTTCTTCAACTACTATTTCTTTTGATACTTCATCAGAAACATTTAGTTTGTCTTGGGCTCTAAGTGTTACCGTATAGGTGCCTTCTTCTGAATATACATGGCTAGGTTCGAAATCACTTGAAGTTGAACCATCTCCAAAATCCCATGTATAATCGGTAGAACTCGTAGATGTATTGGTAAAGTCTAGTTGTAGCCAATCTGCATCATTTTGTTTCGCCTGAAAATCTGCTGCAGGAGGTGTTTGATCTGCTATACTTCCTGCTTCAGGTAATTCGTAGGTAAAATCACACGAATACATTGCAAACATAGTAAATGAAAGCAGTAGTATTTTGGTTATATTTTTTGAAAAATAATATTTCATTTTAATAGGTATTTTAAAATTGGTAAATATGGATTAATTAATATCCAGGATTCTGGGTTAACACTCCATTACTTAAATTAATCTCTCTTGTTGGTATTGGTAATAATAAATCAGTCCCAGTGAACACAGCTCCATTATTAGCAGCAAATTCACCCAAGACTTCTTGTGCTACACCAAATCTTACTAAATCAAAAAATCTATGATTTTCAAATGCCAACTCTGCTCTTCTTTCATTTAATAATTCTTCTTTTGTAATACTTGTAACTGGGTCTGTAAAACCTGCTCTATCCCTTACTGCTTGAAAAGCAGAAATAGAAGTAGGATCTGTTGTGCTAAGACCGGTACCTGCTCCAATAGTTGCTTCTGCATGCATTAATAATACATCTGCATACCGTATGTCAATCCAATCGTTTCCTGCTCTTCTTGAATCACTTGCAGTTGGGTCTATGCCCAAAGAAGCATCACCTTCAGGTAACCACTTAACTACCTGATTTTGTTCAAATTGAAGTGCATCTTGTCTGTAAGAGTAGGCTGTTCTATTTCCACCAAACTCATCCAAGAAGGCAACTGCTTCATCAGTAACATAATTCACTCCAGCAGTTCTTCCTACCGCATTAAGCATTTCAGTAGAAAAACTTTGACTATCATTTGTTTCATCTCCTACATAACCCACAGCAAAGATTACTTCATTGTTTCCTTCAGCAAAGAATACATCTTTAAATTCTGGTTCTAGTGTGAACCCAGCATTCATAACTTCTTCACATCTTGCTTTTGCCAAGCTGTAATCTCCAGTCGTGAGGTAAACTTTAGCTAACATTGCATTGGCAGCAGACTTAGAAGCTCTATTTGCAGAGCCACCATCTGTTAAACCCGCAGCTGCTGTCTGTAAATCACTAATGATTAATGAATAAACCTGATCTGTAGAAACTCTTGTGAATTGAGTTTCTGTATCAAATAAACTGATGACTCTGTCAACTAAAGGAACATCACCCCATAATCTGACTAAATTAAAGTATGCATACGCTCGAATGAATTTCGCTTCAGCTTCAAATGCTGCTGCATTTTCTTCACTAGCGACACCCAGGTTTTCAAGAACGGTATTCGCTCTAAAGATAATGTCGTACATACTTCTGTAATAATCTTCCACAATACCATTGTTGGCTTCTATAGTATAAAACTCAAATTGTGCGGCTTCTCCTTCTTGACTTTTTGTCCTTGTATTATCACTTCTCATTTCTGTTAAATAGTATTCAAATTGAACAGAATGATTTAAGTCGATATTTGTGATGGCAAGTATATTAACACCTTGTAAACCATCATACATGTTTATTACACCTGTCTCAAGTTCAGCTTCAGTAGAATAGTACGTCGTTGCACCAACAGCTGCAGAAGGAGCAGGGCTCAAATAATCTGGACCACATGAAACAAGAATCATGGATGTCAAGATCATTATTAAGGATATATTTTTTATATATTTCATCTTATTTTATTTAGTGATTTGAGTTGATTAAAAATCCAGATTTAACCCAATATTTACAGTTTGTTGAATCGGAGATCCTGCTCTCTGATATCCATACGTTGTAGGGCTGGTATTGTTAATAGATTCTGGATTAAACCCTGTATAACCCTCTGCCGTTCTATACATTAAGTTGTTCCCAGCTACATAAATTTTTGCTCTAGTGAATACTTTAGAAGCATTTAATACACTAGGAGAAAAATTATATCCCAAGCTGATGTTTCTTAATGAAATATATGATGCATCTTGAATGATGTCATTTGTGAATATCTTCTGCTTGATGAACCCTTGATCAGGAGTGATTGCTGGATCAAAATCTTGACTACTATTAAAGTGATTAAAAAGATATTGATCTCCCATATTTCTGATCTCAGCACCATGACTTCCTTGGAACATCAATCCCAGATCAAATCCTCCAAAAGTAAAGTTATTGCCGACACTCCATACTAGATCTGGATATGGATCACCCAGTAAAGTCTTATCATCGTCATCAATTACTCCATCTCCATTTAAATCCTTCACATAAACATCTTGAGCTTCCGCACCTACTGGATGATATGGATCTTTAATATATTCTAATGGAATATCTCGATCAACAACCCATCCATAATAAGATGAAATAGGATGACCTTCAAGGTTTATCCACTCTGCAGCTCTTTTTGAATCAACATTTTGAATTTGGCCATTTGACTCCGCAAAATCGACCAACGTATTGGTATTTCGAGTAGCAATGAAACTTGATGTCCAAGAGAAATTCTCTCTTCTTATATTTTGAGTTCTTAACTCAACTTCGAATCCTCTGTTATCTACAACTCCTAGATTTACTAAGGCGTTCGAGAATCCAGTAGTAGAGGAAACTGGGTTGTTTAATAGCAATTGATCACTTGTTCTCTGATAATATTCAACAGATCCCGACAAGAAATTATTAAATAATGAAAAGTCAATACCTGGATTGATTTCTCTTGATCTTTCCCATCCTAATCTGGAATTTGCGATATTCAAGGCAGCAAAACCAGTTGCTGTACTACCATCTACAATAGCAGTATTAGCTCCCAATAATGCGATGTAAGGATAATTATCAATTAAATCACTACCAGTGTTCAATCTATTGTTTCCTGTAAATCCATAACTCATTCTTAGTTTTAAGAAGTTTACGATTTTGTTGTTTTTAAGGAAATTTTCTTCACTGATAACCCATCCAGCTGAAACAGCAGGGAAATTACCATATTTATTATCAGGTCCAAAAACTGAACTACCATCCCTTCTAATGCTGAAAGATGCTAAATACTTCAACCCATAAGCATAATTCAATCGTCCGAAGAAAGATCTAAAGTTCTGCTCATAATTTATGGAACTAGCACCAGTTACAGAACCTGCAGCAGAGATAGTTTGGATTAAATCCGATGTGTAATCGGCACCTGTGATACTAGACTCAGAAAAATCATATGTTTCACCTGACGCACCCAAAACTGCATTAAATTCGTGGTTTCCAAAAGTACGATCGTATGTGAAATAGTTTTCATTTACTAAGTGAATTGAATTAAACGTCGATAAACTTAGTGAAGCAGCTGAAGCACCATTTCTATTAGATAATACCCCTTGCCATCTATCTTGCTGCGTATCTTGATAATCTCCTGATATAACTGAACGGAAATTTAAACCGTCAGCTAGTTTGAACTGAACATATGTGCTTCCGAATAATTTAAACTTATAATCATTGCGATCTCGTTCTAAGACTTTAGCCGCTGGATTTGTATTGGAGGTATTACTAATATCTGTAGCACCTTGAACACCAGGCTCCATATTTTCTAAATCATAATTATCGAAATGTCTTTGTACAGCATAATCACCAATTTGTACATCAGGATATGTTCCTCTATCAACAAACTTGATGGTATTTTCGTCATGATACAAAGGTAACCAAGGTGTCTGTCTAAGAATATCATGTGTAGAACCATCGAATCTTCTTCTATCAGAATAAGAAGGAGCAAAATTAGCTCCAAATGATACACGATCATTTAATTTCGTTTTTACTTTCAAGTTAGCTCCATATCGCTTATAATCGTCAGTAAGTAAAACCCCTTCATCATGAAGATAACTGAATGAAGCACTATAAGTGGTCATATCATTTCCTCCTCTTGCACTGAAAGAATGATTGGTAATGTTTCCACCATCAAAAATGACATCTTGCCAATCTCTATCAATTCCTATTAATTGTTTTACTTGTGTTCTTTCTGATAATTCACCAGTTGCTGCTAATTGAGCTGCAGCCGTTTCAGCTAAACTAAAATCATAAGCATCACTTCTTCTCGCTTGCTTAATTCCATAATAAGAGTTATAGCTGAATTTCGTTTTACCACTTTTTCCATCCTTTGTGGTAATTAAGATTACACCATTTCCTCCTCTTGAACCATATATGGCTGATGATGCAGCATCTTTCAATACCTCAAAAGATTCAACATCGTTCATATCCAAATTGCCTAAGAAATCGTTATCAACAATAAGACCATCTACCACAATAAGGGGATCTGAACTTGCAACCATTGATCCTGTACCTCTTATCCTTATTGTTGGTGCAGAACCAGCTTCTCCTTCAGTAGCTTGAATATTTACACCAGAAACTTGACCAACTAGTGCTTCGTCAATACGTGCAGTTGCTATTTCTTCTAAATCTTTGTTGACTACTTTTGAAATTGCACCAGTTAAATGCGATTTTTTCTGAGAACCATAACCTATTACTACCACTTCATCAACTAATTGCGAATTGTCAGTTAATGCGATAGTCAAGTTCATGTCATCTCCTACAGTAATGTATTGATCTGTAAAACCAATGTAACTGATTTTAATTTCATCACCTTTATTGGCAGCAATTTCAAATTTCCCATCTACATCAGTAATGGTACCTATGGTGGTGCCTACAACTTGGACCGATGCACCTATCAAAGGTTCACCATTGGAGTCTTGAATAATTCCAGTTACATTTTGGGCTTGCAACCCTAAAAGTCCTACCAGAAAAAGTACGAAAGTCATGCAAATCGACTTGAGCTTTCGAGGGTAAAAATTTCGATTCATATTAGTATTAGTTTTAACATTCTTTAAATAGTATTTTAAGTATTAAGATATTTTTTGATTTTGACTGAAGATAATGATGTCGCTAAGGTGGTCTTGCATAGCTTCTACTGCACCTTCAGGATTTTTATCTTCTATCATGTGCAATATTTGTTCATGTTGTTGAACAGTTTTAGATAGATTGTTATCTGTACAAACCTTGTATTTGTTGAAATTTGTTACAATGTCAGGAGTAATGATCATCATCAAAGACTTCAAAACTCTGTTTTTGCCGGCTTCTGCAATTTTTAAATGAAACATCAAATCCTCTTCTACAGCTTTTCCTGATTCTTTTATTTTGTTCTTATATTGATCAAGGGCAGATCGCATTTCAATTATATCCTCAGTAGTTCTATTGATTGCTGCCAATCGTGCGGCTTCCTTTTCAAGTAATACACGAGTTTCGATCAGAGATTTAAAGTCGGCATCTTCTATTTTTAAGATATCTGAAATAAGTCCCTCTAGAGCAGTTATACCAAGTCCATTCACTATGGTTCCACTTTGTGGTTGCACAGTTACAATTCCATAGAATTGTAATTTATTAATGGCTTCTCTTACTTGAGATCGACTCACGCCAAGATATTCTGCAAGCTTCCTCTCAGGTGGAAGTTTTTCTCCTGGTTTAATATCTCCGGAACTGATTAAATCTTTGATTTGAGAAATGATCAGATCTACTGGATTTTGTATTTTGATTTTACTAAGGTTGTCAAGCATAATATGAAGAATAGGTTATTATTTTCATGTAATAATTGGTCAACCATTAATTGGTTGACCAAAAATTGGTTGACCAAATGTAAAACATTAATTCATTTCTCCAAATTTTAATTTGAATAAATTTT
Organism: Saprospiraceae bacterium; assembly: GCA_020627825.1. Taxonomy (GTDB): domain Bacteria; phylum Bacteroidota; class Bacteroidia; order Chitinophagales; family Saprospiraceae; genus JAHDFB01. The sequence goes on along the minus strand of JAHDGD010000024.1, from coordinate 1,920 downwards.
AGTTTTTTGCAATTTAATTTCGATTGGATTTAGTAATTGATATTTTGTTTTGCAACGTTCAACTTGTGTGAATTAATCTATTCTTGAAGTGTAGAGGTTTGATTTTCAGATTATTGTGCTTTGGGCTTAAAGCCCAAAGAAAATAAACACAGTAATGCATCAAAATCTATTACTTGATGTTAAGAATTATGAAAAGTTATAGGAGAGTACATTAAACTTAAATATCTTTGTGCTATGAGTAAAAAAGGAAGAGTATTAGTAGCCATGAGTGGAGGAATTGATAGTACGGTTACGGCTATGATGCTTCATGAACAAGGATATGAAATAATAGGAATCACAATGAAGACCTGGGATTATGCAGGTTCAGGTGGTTCAAAGAAAGAAACTGGCTGTTGTAGTTTAGATTCTATAAATGATGCACGAGAAATTTCGGTTGATATGGGGTTTCCTCATTTTATTATTGATATAAGAGAAGAATTCGGAGATTATGTGATAGATAATTTTGTGGACGAATACCTTTCAGGAAGAACTCCGAATCCATGTGTTTTATGTAATACACATATAAAGTGGTCAGCTTTATTAAAACGCGCAGATGCAATGGACTGTGAATTTATTGCCACAGGTCATTATGCAAAAATTGCAGATCATAATGGGAGGAAATTCATTAAAAAGTCAAAGGATCCCATAAAAGATCAATCTTATGTATTATGGGGACTTTCACAGGAATGTATGGAAAGAAGTTTATTCCCATTAGGACCATATAATAAAAGCGAGGTAAGACAGATGGCAGCAGATTTTGGGTACACTGAATTATCAAAAAAAGGAGAGAGCTATGAAATATGCTTTGTTCCTGATAATGATTATCGAGCTTTTTTAGATCGAAGAGTTCCAGAACTTGCGAATCAAGTTGCTGGAGGAGATTTCGTTGACATTTCAGGAAATATTATTGGATCACATAGAGGCTATCCATATTTCACTATTGGTCAACGTAAAGGATTAGGACAAGCTTTTGGGAAACCAATGTATGTAACTGAAATAAAGCCTGATTCCAATACAGTGGTATTAGGAGATGTTGATGATTTGATTCGGAATGGCATGACAGTGGGAGGAATTAATATTATGAAGTACGAAACGTTACCGGCTGACCTAGAGGCTACGACGATGGTGCGTTATAATGATCCCGGAACATTGAGTGTTTTAAATCAACAACATGATGAGGTTCAGGTAGAATTTCTTGCTAATGTTCGTGGTGTTGCACCTGGACAAAGTGCCGTTTTTTATGATGGTGAAGATGTAATAGGAGGTGGTATAATAAAATCGGGCTTTATGAAAAGTACACATTAATACTGAGTATTTTTTATACTAATTTCCATTACAAGATCGTCTATATTGTATATACTAAAAACATGAACCAAGCAAAATATTTATTCCTTCTTATATTCTCGATACCTTTATTTATGGCATGTCCTTCTTCAACAGGAGAATTTGACATTGATTTTGGGTATTCCTATTATCCCATTGACGAAGGTTATTTTTGGGAATATCAAGTAGATAGTATTATATACAGGGAATTGGGTAATTTAAAAGACACAACTTCATCTCTTATCAGAGAGGAAATTGTTGAACGTTTTATTGATCAAACCAATGACACGGTTTATAGAATTGAACGTAGTATTATAGAAGATTCTACCTCTTTGGGGTTTCCTACTGATCAATGGGCAAGTTCTACAAATGAATCTTTTGTAAGTAGAACCGAAGAAAACTTGAAATACGTCAAAATGGTTTTTCCTGTTCAAGTGGATGATATATGGGATGGAAATGTTTTCCTTAATGAAAGCACGGAAATAACTGTGGGAGGAGAAACTTTAGATTTATTTATTGATTTTGAATACAAAGTATTATCTGTTAATGAGCAAGAAG